>JAEWYD010000058.1 GCA_023462275.1 Actinomycetes bacterium | reverse complement strand
GCGGGGGCCGGTCCACCGACTCGCCGGTGGCGCCCACCAGCAGCTCCTGGGCGGCGGCCACGTCGCCGCCGGGGCAGGCCACGAGCGCGGTCGCGTCCACCGGCGTCGACCGCCTGACGACGGCGAGCGCGATGGGGCCCAGCTCGTGGTGGCGGGCCACGCTCGTCACGACCCCGACCTCGGCGCCCGCCACCGTGACGGCGGCGCCCGGCTCGGGCAGCAGGTGGCCGGACCCGTCCAGGTGCAGCTGCACGAGGCGGCGCGGCGGCCGCCCGAGGTTGTGCACGCGGGCCACCGTCTCCTGGCCGCGGTAGCAGCCCTTGTGCAGGTGGACGGCGGTGCGCAGCCAGTCGAGCTCGTGCGGGATGGTCCGGTGGTCGACCTCGGCGGCGAGCCGCGGCCGGCCCGCCTCCACCCGCAGCGCCTCGAGGGCCCACGTGCCGGCGAGCGACCAGGGCGCGTCCTCGCAGCGCCGGTCGACCTCGGCCACCAGGGACTGGCGCGGCACGAGCACCAGCCGCAGGGCGCGGTCGCGCCCCGGGTGGTCCTCCTCGGCCGGCCCGTACCGGGTGCCGCCCGGCAGCACCTGCGGCCAGGGGTCCGCCCAGGTCACCGGCTCGCCGGCCAGACCCTCGTGGCGGACGGGCTCGCCGATCGCCGCCCAGTCGGCCGTCACGTCCGCGACCTCGACGCGCATCATGAAGCGCATCCGGTCGAGCCAGTCCGCGAGCGCCGGGGCCGCGGCGGCCTCCGTGAGCAGCCACGTGCGCTCGCCGTCGTCGACGACGCCGGCCGCGTGCTCCACGTGCCCCTGCGGGCTGAGCACGAGCGTCTCGGTCGAGGTGCGGGGCGCCAGCTGCGCGAGGTCCTGCGAGGTGATCGAGTGCAGCCACGCCAGGCGGTCCGGCCCGGTCACGGTCACCACGCCGAGGTGGGAGAGGTCGACGACCGCGGCGCCGGCCGCCAGGGCCCGCTGCTCCGCCGTCGGGTCGCCGTAGTGCCACGCCACGCCCGCGTCCGCGCCGCCCGCGGCCACCGCCCCGGGGCGACCCAGCAGGGGGCTGCGCCGTCCGACGTCGGTCACGGCACCCGCCGCAGCTGCGCGGAGGCGTACGACTGCAGGGGCTCGCCGAACGCCGCGATGTCCCAGGCCCACATCAGCTCGCCTTGGACGAGCCCGTACATCCGGGTCGCGGCGCGCACCTCGGCGGCGTCCGGCGTGCGGGCGATGAGGTCGCTGGCCAGGTCGATCCGCGCGCCCGCGACCGTGCCGGCGTACAGGGACAGGTGGCCGGCGGGGTCGGCGAGCAGGAGCTCGACCACGCGCTGCTGGGGCGTGAGGCCCTCGGGCGTGTCCGGCGGCAGCCGCCAGAAGCCCGTCTCGGTGGCCCAGACGATCCCCGCAGCGTCGTCCCGGCCGGGCTCACCCGCGGGGACGTCGGCGGCCTCGGCGGCGCTCTCGGCGGTCGGCCCGGCCAGCCACAGGGTGCTCGTCCAGGACAGGTAGGGCCCGCCGTCGTGGTCGACGACGACCTCCTGGCGCACCCGCGCCTCGGGAATCGTCGGGTACACGACGACGCCCTCGCCGGCCCAGCGGCCCACGAGCCAGGCCAGCGGGTACATCTCCGGGGCGAGGCCCTCCGGGATGGTGAACGCCACGGTCAGCTCTGGCCCTTGTAGAGCTTGTAGACCACGTAGCCGGCGAACCAGCCGATGGTGAGCGAGGCCGCGACGAGAAGGCCGATGAAGAACGCTTCGAGGGCGGGCATGCGCCGATCCTACGTGGCGCTGCGGGCGGCAGCCCGGAGGCCGACGACGCGCGGGACGACGGCGCGCGGGTGCTGCCGCGTAGCCTGCCGCCATGCGCTCGCTCGTCGTGAAGACCACGTCCGGGGCCGACCGGCCCGAGGCCTGCAACCAGGCGCTCACCGTCGCCGCGGCCGCGGTCGCCGCCGGCGCCCGGGTCTCGCTCTGGCTCACCGGCGAGGCGAGCTGGCTTGCTGTGCCGGGCCGGGCCGCCGAGCTCGTCCTGCCGCACGCGACGCCCGTGGCGGACCTGCTCGACGTCGTGCTCGCCGAGGGCACGGTGACCGTCTGCACGCAGTGCGCCCGACGACGCGACCTCACCGAGGCGGACCTGCTGCCCGGGGTGCGCATCGCCGGGGCGGCGACGTTCGTCGAGGAGTCGCTCGCGCCCGAGGCCCAGGCGCTCGTGTACTGAGCCCGCGTCCTTGTCCTGGGCCCGTGTCCTGGGCCCGTGTGCTGAGCCGGCGCCCGACGGGGGTCAGCCCAGCACGCGCCCGACGACGTAGACGAGGATCCCGCTCACCGCCACGGGCAGCACGACGGCGGCCCAGCCCGCCAGCCGGCGCCGCAGCGCGGGGAGCCGGTGGAAGAGCGCGTCGAGCGACGCGATGAGCATGCCCGTGCCGAGGCCCAGGAACGCGCCCACCAGCGGCGTCGTGTGCGGCATCACTGCGGTGACGGCCGCGGCCGAGACCACGCCCGCGGTCGTCGTCGCGAGCGCCGTCGCCCACTCGCGGTGCGACACGGCGGAGACGCCGGCCCCGAAGGAGACGAACGACGCGAAGGCGAGCGAGACCGCCCCGGCGACCACGAGGTTCGTGCCGTCCGGGATCCGCTCGGACGCCACCCAGCCGGCCGACGCGGTCGCCACCAGCACGCCCGTGACCGTGCCGGCGACGGAGTCGACGAGCCGCTTGCGGCCGTCCTGGCGCGCGAGCTCGTTGACGAACGCGAGCAGGATGGCGAGGGCCACCACGATGGGCAGCTGCCGCAGCGCCAGGTCGCCCTTGGTGGCCGTGACGGCGAGCACGGCGCCGACGCCGCCCAGCGCGATGACGACGCCGGAACCCAGCGGGTTCGGCAGCCGGAGGAGGACGGGCCAGCCCACCGCGAGCACGAGCGCCAGCAGGGCCGACGCGCCGATGACCGCGTGCTCGTCGACGCCCTCGAGTCCGGGCAGCCGCTGCGCGAACGACGCCGCCGCCACGAGGGCAGCCACGAGCGCGGTGAGGACGGCACGGGTGGAGGGCCGCATCAGCCCTCCCGCGGGGGCTCGGGAGCGCTCGCGCGGGCGCGCGCCGGGGGGGTCGTGGCGGGGAGCACGGACGCAGTCTCCCAGATCGCCGACCCGTCCGGACGCCGCCCGGCAGATCCCGCCGGCCCGCCCGGCCCCGCGTCCCGCGGCCTCGGCGAGCGTCCGCTCCGCGGCACGGCGCCCGGGTGGCGGGGGCGCGGGCGGTACCGTTGGCGGATCGCGGCCAACGGGGAGGCGCCCGTGGAACTGTTGATGCTCACACCCAGCGCCGGGGGCTCCGCCCAGGTGCTCCCGGCCCTCGGCCTGCTCGCGCACCACGTGCGGGTGCTCCCGGTGGAGCCGTCCGCCCTGCTCGACGCGCCCGACGCGGACGTCCTCCTGCTCGACGCGCGCCGCGACCTGGCGACCGCGCGCTCCACCTGCCGGCTGCTGCGGGCCACCGGCCTCACGGTCCCGCTGGTCCTCATCCTCACCGAGGGCGGCCTCACGGTCGTGACGGCCGAGTGGGGGGCGACGGACATCCTGCTGGCCGACGCCGGGCCCGCCGAGGTGGAGGCCCGGCTGCGGCTCGCCCTCGAGCGCGCCGGCGCCGACGAGCCCGACGACGGCCCGGGCGAGATCTCCTCCGGCGACCTCACGATCGACGCCGGCGGCTACACCGCCCGCGTCAAGGGCCGCCCGCTGGACCTCACGTACAAGGAGTTCGAGCTCCTCAAGTACCTCGCCCAGCACCCGGGCCGCGTGTTCACGCGGGCCCAGCTGCTCCAGGAGGTCTGGGGCTACGACTACTACGGCGGCACCCGCACGGTGGACGTCCACGTGCGCCGCCTGCGCGCCAAGCTCGGCCCGGAACGCGAGCAGCTCATCGGCACGGTTCGCAACGTCGGCTACCGGTTCGACCCCCTGCGCGAGCGCCGCGGCTCCGAGGACGCCGGCGGGGACGCGGCGGCGGCCGTGCCGTCGGACGACGACGGCCTCGTCGCCACGGCGGAGTGAGGACCTCGTCGGACGGCCGCGGCTCGCGGTAGGTTCGACGCCGTGACCGACCCGTCCGCCGTCCTCCTCGAGGGGCCGTGGCAGCACCGGTTCGTCCCCGCGAACGCCGCCCGGTTCCACGTGGCCGAGATCGACGGCGAGGGTCCGCTCGTCGTCCTGCTGCACGGATTCCCGCAGATGTGGTGGGCGTGGCGGCACCAGCTCCCCGCGCTCGCCGCCGCGGGGTACCGCATCGTCGCGATGGACCTGCGCGGCACGGGCGCGTCGGACAAGCCGCCGCACGGGTACGACGTGCCGACGCTGACCAGCGACGTCGCGGGCGTGATCCGCTCCCTCGGCGCGCAGGAGGCCGTCGTGGTCGGCCACGGCGTCGGCGGCACGGTGGCGTGGTCCATGGCGGCCCTGCAGCCGTCCGTCACGCGCGCGGTCGGCGCCCTGAGCGCGCTGCACCCGCTGCGCATGCACACGGGCGCGGTGGTGCGCTCGATGCTCACGCGCACGACGGCGCGCCGCCTCGTCTTCGCGCAGCTGCCGTACTTCCCGGAGCGCCGGATGACGCGCGGGGACCTGGTGCCGCGCGTCCTGGCGGAGTGGGGTGCGCCCGGCTGGCTGACGGCCGAGGTGGCGCAGACGTACAAGGACGCCGCGGGGGTGCCGTTCGCCGCGCACACCGCGATGGAGACGCTGCGGTGGCTCGTGCGCTCGACGCCGCGCGTCGATGGCCAGCGCTACCTGTCGGCCGTGCGGTCGCCGGTGGCCGTGCCGGTGCTCCAGCTGCACGGGTCGGCGGACCGCGCGATCCCGGTGTCCGTCGCCGCCTGGGGCAACGGCGCGCCGTACCGCTTCGAGGCGATCCCCGGTGCCGGGCACTTCCTGCCCGAGGAGGCACCCGACCGCGTGACCGAGCTCCTCGTAGACTGGCTAGGCCGGCTCGACTGAGCCCGCCCGGGCCCGCACGGGCCCGGGCTTGACCAGCTTCGCCGCCCGCGCCGGGTCCGTCTCACCGACCCCGTAGGACGGGCAGAGCGTCGCTACCGGGCACGCCCCGCACGCGGGCCGACGGGCGTGGCAGGTGCGGCGCCCGTGGATGATCAGGTGGTGGGAGAACATCGTCCAGTCGCGCTTCGCGATGAGGGCGCCGAGCTCCCCCTCGACCACGACCGGGTCCTGCGACGCGGTCAGGCCCAGGCGCCGGCTCACCCGCAGCACGTGGGTGTCCACCGGCAGACCCGGGACGCCGAAGGCGTTGCCGAGCACCACGTTCGCCGTCTTGCGCCCGACCCCCGGCAGCGTCACCAGGTCCTTCATGCGGGGCGGCACCTCGCCGCCGAAGCGCTCCACGAGCGCCTGCCCGAGGCCGATCAGCGACTGCGTCTTGGCGCGGAAGAAGCCCGTGGGCTTGATCAGCGTCTCCATCTCGTCCCGGTCGGCGGCCGCGTAGGCCGCGGCATCGGGGTACCGCGCGAACACGGCCGGCGTCACCTGATTGACGCGGACGTCCGTGGACTGCGCCGACAGGATCGTCGCGACGAGCAGCTCGAGCGGCGTCGTGAAGTCCAGCTCGATCACGGCGTCCGGGTAGCGCTCGGCCAGCGCCCGGTCGATGCGCCGGGCCCGCCGCGTCCGCGCCAGCGGCGTCTCGTCCGGCAGCCGGGCCGGCTCGGTCACGGCCTCGTCCGGGACGACGTCGGTCACCGCCTCGGTGTCGTCTGCGGGCTCGGGGCGGCGGGGCGGGCGGCTCACGTGGCGAGCCTAGGCGCCGGCCCCGACACGAAGCCCGCTCGGCGCCCGACGCTGCCGGCCGGGTGACCACCACGCGACTTTTGCACGCCCGCCCGCCGAGACCGGCGGCAGGTGCCGGGGGCCGACCCCGGGGGGTATCGGGGACCCGGCAGGAGGGCGCCGATCGGATCGATTCATCGCCTGACCGGCGCATTCGTCCCTGCGCCGTTGGGGTGAACCGTGCGCCCGGGGCTCAAGTCGCCGGTCCGCGCCGCCGAATCCTCGAGTGCGGGAGTTCCCCCGCCATGGACGAAGGCACGGTGCGATGGCCACCACGCAGGTGACGGAGCGGACGTCCCGACAGGGCACGGATGCCCGCACCGCCCGGCGCGCGCTGCGAGCCGAGAAGGCCCAGCTGCTCCGCTGGCGCCGCCTCGTGCGCGCCCGGCTGGACCTCGCCATCGCCGGCTACGCGCCGCCGGACACCCTCGGCGCCATGAGCTGGGACATCCTGCCCGAGGCACAGATGTCGCTCCCGCGCCCCCAGGACCTCCTGGCCGCCGTCCGCGTCTCCGCCAGCACCACCGACACGGTCACCCTGCTGCAGAGCCTGCGCGACCTGGACCACCAGCTCGCCGAGTACGGCGCGCAGATCGACGCCGCGCTCGAGAGCTCGACGCAGCAGATCATGCGGCGCATGGCCGAGCCGTCGGTCCCCCGCGCGCACGTCGCTCGCTGACGATCCGCCCGTGGGGCAGGATGGAGAGGGGCGCAGCACTGCGCTCTCGTCGAGTCGAGGATGGAACGTGGACGACGACGTCGTACTCTCCGCACCGCTGTTCGTCGGCATCGACCGGGACGCCGCGCGCGACCTCGTCGCGTCGATGGCGCGGGTCGACCTCGCGCGCGGGCACACGCTGTTCCACGAGGGCGAGCCGGGCGACTGCCTGTACGTGATCCGCTCCGGCAAGGTGAAGCTCGGCCGCCGGTCGGTGGACGGGCGCGAGAACTTGCTGTCCGTGCTCGGCCCGGGCGAGATGTTCGGTGAGCTCTCCATGTTCGACCCCGGTCCCCGGACCGCGACCGCGACCGCCGTGGGCGACGTCGTCCTCTTCGAGCTGAGCCACGCCGAGCTCCTGCGCTGGCTCGAGCGCTTCCCCGCCGTCGCCCGCCACCTGCTGGAGGCCCTGGCGCGCCGCCTGCGGCGCACGAACGAGGCGCTGGCGGACCTGGTGTTCTCCGACGTCCCCGGCCGCGTCGCCAAGGCGCTGCTCGACCTCGCCGAGCGCTTCGGCCAGCCGGTCCCGGAGGGCGTCCGCGTCAAGCACGACCTCACGCAGGAGGAGCTCGCCCAGCTCATCGGGGCGTCGCGCGAGACCGTCAACAAGGCCCTGGCGGACTTCAGCCAGCGCGGCTGGGTGCGCCGTGAGGGCCGGGCGGTCGTGCTGCTCGACCGGGCGCGGCTCGAGCGCCGCGCCCGCTGACCGCGGCTCAGACGAGCTCGACGACCAGCTCCACCTCGACCGGTGCGTCCAGCGGGAGGACCGCGACGCCGACGGCGCTGCGCGCGTGCACGCCCGCGTCGCCGAACAGCTGGCCCAGGAGCTCGCTGGCACCGTTGACGACGCCGGGCTGGCCGGTGAAGGACGGGTCGCTCGCGACGAAGCCCACCACCTTCACGACGCGCCGGACGCGGTCCAGGCTGCCGGCGAGCTCCGCCACCGCGGCGAGCGCGTTGAGGGCGGCGACCCGGGCCAGGTCGGCGGCGACGTCGGGCTCGACCAGCCCGGGCCCGACGCCGACCTTGCCCGTCGCCGGCAGGGCGCCGTCGACGAACGGCAGCTGCCCGGACGTCCACACGAGGGCGCCGCTGCGGACGGCGGGCACGTAGGCCGCGACGGGCGCGGCCACGGGCGGGAGCGCGATGCCCAGCTCGGCCAGGCGCTTGGCGACGTTCACGTCAGGCGCTCGTCGGGCGCTTGAGGTAGGCGACCAGGCCGGAGCCGTCCGGCCCGGGGATCACCTGGACCAGCTCCCAGCCGTCCGCCCCCCACTGGTCGAGGATCGCCTTGGTGGCGTGCACGATGAGCGGAACGGTCGCGTACTCCCACGTGGTCATGGGGGAACGGTACCCGGCCGCGCAGGCGCGCCAGCAGACGTCAGTGCACGACGGCGGACTGGTGCTCCAGGCGACGCGAACGGGCGACCCGGTACGCGCCCGGCCAGGAGACGAGCTCGGGCTCCGCCTCGATGACCTCGCGCCAGGAGACCACCTCGGGGAAGCGGCGGAGCAGGGCGCGGCGCTCACGCTCCGTCGTCCCGCCCCAGACCCCGAAGAGGATGCGGTGGTCGAGGGCGTCGATGAGGCAGTCGATGCGCACAGGGCAGTTGGCGCACACCTCGCGAGCAGACCGCTGCGCGGCGCCCTCCACGAAGAGGTCATCCGGCGGTGCGCCGGAACACGCCCCGTATGCGGTCCAGTGCTGGTCAGCCACCAGACCTCCTTCCACCACGACTCACGGTACGAGAACCGTGGTCGCGCTCCCAAGGGCCGTTCGGGTCAATCGCGGCCGTCCCCGGGATCGAGCGCGCAGTCGTGCGACGTGCGCAACTCATCCTCCCGAACAGGGCCACGCGTCGTAAAGAGACCTTCGGCGTTCGGCTAATACATCACCGGTATGAACGTCGGACAGGTTCACTCGGTTGGGGTATGTCGCGATCGCGTTCCGGACGGCGTCACAGCGGGGCTCTGCACAGGATCTCCACCCAGGGGCTGACGCCGGGGCCCTGGCCGGACGACGCCCCTCCCGTACCCTGGGCACCATGTCGTCTGCCCGTCCGACGTCCGGACGACGGCTCAACGTCGTCCAGGTCGTCGCCCTCCTGCTGGCCTTCGTCCTCGTCACGACGCTCGGTGGAGTGCTGACCGCGGGGCTCATCATGCCCGCGGTCGCCACGACGAGCGCCGTGACCGACACCGCCGTGCGCCTCTTCGACGACCTCCCGAGCGAGCTCGAGCAGGTCCCGCTGTCGGAGAAGTCGGTGATGCTGGCCTCGGACGGGACGGTGCTCGCCGAGTTCTACAACCAGAACCGCATCGTGGTGCCGCTCGCCGAGATCGCGCCGATCATGCAGAAGGCGGTCATCGCCGTCGAGGACAAGCGCTTCTACGAGCACGGCGGCGTCGACCCCGAGGGCCTGCTGCGTGCCATCTTCAAGCACGCGACGTCGGACTCGAACCAGGGCGGCTCGACCCTGACGCAGCAGTACGTCAAGAACATGCTCATCCAGAAGGCGCTGGGCAAGGGCACCCGGGCGGAGCAGCTGCAGGCGATCGCCGACGCGCGCGTGTCGAGCGGCACCGAGGGCTACGCCCGCAAGCTCAACGAGGCGAAGATGGCCATCGCCCTCGAGAAGCGCATGTCGAAGGACCAGATCCTCGAGGGCTACCTCAACATCGCGCAGTACGGCTACCAGCAGATCTACGGCGTCGAGGCCGCGGCCCGGCACTTCTTCTCGATCAGCGCGAAGGACCTGAACTACCTGCAGGCCGCGACGATCGCCGGCATCACCAAGGCGCCCAGCACGTACGACCCGGAGCGCAACCCGGAGAAGGCGCAGGAGCGCCGCAACCTGGTGCTCGGGCTCATGCACGACCAGGGCTACATCACCGACGAGGAGTTCACGACGGGCAAGGCGACGCCCATCGCGGACACGCTGGTCATCGGCACCGACAGCCAGACGTGCGTCGCCGCGAACGGGGTGTCCAACGCCGGGTACTTCTGCGACTACGTCACCAAGGTGCTCGCCAACGACCCCGCCTTCGGCGACACCCCGGAGAAGCGGCAGGACCGCCTGTACCGCGGCGGCCTCACGATCACCACGACCCTCGACCGCGGCCTGCAGGCCATGGCGGACGAGGAGCTGAAGAAGGTCGTCCCGCCCGGCGACCCGTCGGGCATCGGCTCGGCGATCTCGGTCGTCCAGCCCGGCACGGGCTACATCCTCGCGATGTCGCAGAGCTCGATCTACGACACCAGCGCCACGCCCACCCCGGGCCACACCGCCGTGAACTGGAACGTCGACAACGCCTACAACGGCGGCAACGGCTTCGCGCCCGGGTCGTCCTTCAAGCCGTTCACCCTGGCCGAGTGGTTCAAGCAGGGCCACTCGCTGGATGAGATGGTCAACGGCACCGAGAAGAAGTGGTCCGAGAAGGAGTTCACCGCGTGCGGCGCGCCGTACGGCAACAAGCAGTGGCCGCTGCGCAACTCCGAGGGCCGCGGGTCGGTCATGACCGTGCTCACGGCCACCGAGGAGTCCGTCAACAACGCCTACGCCGACATGGCCTCCCGCCTGGACCTCTGCAACATCATGCAGACGGCCGCGGACCTCGGCGTGCACAAGGCCGGCGGGCTCGAGCCCGTCGGGCCGCCGGACCCCAAGCCGGCGAACATCATCGGCACCAACTCGATCGCGCCGCTCACCATGGCGACCGCGTACGCCGCGTTCGCCGCGCAGGGGCTCATGTGCGACCCCGTCGCGATCATCAAGGTCGTGGACACCGACGGCACCGAGCTGCCGGTCCCGCAGGCGAACTGCCGCCAGGCCCTGGACCCGGGTATCGCCAACGCCGTCAGCTACACGCTCAGCCACGTCTGGGAGGGCACCGGCAAGGGCCTCGGCGGGCTCGGCCGGCCGGCCGCCGGCAAGACCGGCACGACGTCGGACAACGAGTACACGTGGTTCGTCGGCTACACGCCGCAGATCGCCAGCGCCGTCTGGACGGGCAACCCGCTCGCGATGGTCTCGGCCAACAACGCGATCATCGCCGGGAAGAAGTACCCGCACGTGTACGGTGCGACGATCTCCGGCCCGATCTGGGTCAACTTCATGAGGCGCGCCCACGACGGGCGTGAGGTGGCCAACTTCCCCGCTCCGCCGGACCAGTACGTCAACGGCCCCAAGCGCCAGGTGCCCAGCGTGCTGGGCCAGTCGCCGGACGCCGCGCGCAAGGTGCTCGAGGGCGCGGGCTTCAACGTCAAGATCGACCCGAACACCCAGTTCAGCAACGAGTACGCGCCGAACACGATCATGGCGCAGAACCCCGGCCCGAACTCGCGCGTGCCGGGCGGCTCGGTCATCACGCTGATCGTCTCCGCCGGGCGCGACCCGAACCAGCCGGCGTTCCCGATGGGGTGGCCGGGGCCGGGCGACGGGCAGGGTGGCCCGGGCCAGGGGGACGGCCGCGGGAACGGCAAGCCGTGAGCAGGCTCGGCGCGGCCGTCCGGACGGCCGCGTGACGGGCGTCGCGCGTGGCCTCGGGCTGACCGTCGCCGCGGGTCTCGGCGCGCTCGCGTACGCGACCGTCGAGGCCCGGTGGTACACCCTGCGGCGGTTCACGGTCCCCGTCCTGCCTGCCGGCCAGGCGCCGCTGCGGGTGCTCCACCTCTCCGACCTGCACCTGACGCCCGGGCAGCGCCGCAAGGCGGAGTGGGTGCGGTCGCTGGCGGCGCTCGACCCGCACCTCGTGATCGACACGGGTGACAACATCGCCCACCCCGACGCCGTGCCAGTGCTCCTGGACGCCTTCGCGCCGCTGCTCGAGCGCCCGGGGGCGTTCGTCATGGGGTCGAACGACTACTACGCACCCGTGCCGAAGAACCCGGCGCGCTACCTGCGGGCGGACGCCCGCCAGCTCGGCCGCCAGAAGCAGCTGCTGCCCTTCGGGGACATGACCGCCGCCTTCCGCGAGGCCGGGTGGCGGGACCTGGCCAACCGCCGGGACGACGTCGTGGCGGACGGCCGGCGCATCGCCCTCGTGGGCGTGGACGACCCCCACCTGGACCGCGACCGCTTCCCCGACTCCACGCGCGGCGGCCGGGGCGCCGGCAGCCAGCCGGTCGACCTGCGCCTCGGCGTCGCGCACGCGCCCTACCAGCGCGTCCTGCGCGCGATGCACGACGACGGCGCGGACCTGATCCTGGCGGGCCACACGCACGGCGGCCAGCTGTGCGTGCCCGGCTGGGGCGCGCTCGTCACCAACTGCGACCTCGACACGGGTCGCGCCAAGGGACTGCACGGCTGGCCCGGCCCCCGCCCCGACGAGCCCGGCGGCGCCGACTCGACGTGGCTGCACGTCTCGGCCGGTCTCGGCACGTCGCCGTACACCCCCGTGCGGTTCGCGTGCCGGCCCGAGGCGACGCTCCTGACGCTCGTCGCGGCGGCCTGAGCGACCGCTGCGCGAACGCGTTTCTTCGCGGGGGCCGGGCTGGGCTATCCTTGCCGGGCACCTCGGGGTGTGGCGCAGCTTGGTAGCGCGCTTCGTTCGGGACGAAGAGGTCGTGGGTTCGAATCCCGCCACCCCGACAGAGACAAGGCCCTCGGCGGCAACGCCGGGGGCCTTCGTCGTCCCCGGCGTCGGGCGTGCCAGGATCGGGCCGACGAGAGGCGGCACCGTGACCCCCCACCCCCAGCCCGCGGCCGTGCCGATGCGCGCCGTGCACCTGGACTTCCACACCTCGCGCGACTTCACGGTCGGCGAGCGGTTCGACGCCGACCAGTTCGGCGACACGATGGCGGGGGCCCACGTCGCCTCGGTCAACGTGTTCGCCAAGTGCCACCACGGCTTCTCGTACTACCCGACCGCCGTCGGGACGCAGCACCCGGGCCTGGCGTTCGACCTGCTCGGGGCGCAGATCGAGGCGCTGCACGCCCGCGGCATCCGGGCGCCCATCTACCTGAGCGTGCTGTGGGACGACCTGGCGGGCGAGGAGCACCCGGACTGGATCGCCGTCGACCGCGAGGGGCGCTCGCTCATCCGGCGCCCGCTCAGCGCGGACACGCCGCTGCGCGGCCAGGTCGGCTGGTCGACCATGGACCTGACCAGCGCCTACGCGGGCTACGTGCGCGCCCAGGTGGCGGAGCTGTGCGCCACGTACCCCGTCGACGGCTTCTGGTTCGACATCGTCTGGCCGGAGCCCAGCTACTCCCCCGCCGCCCAGGCGCGCATGCGTGCGGCGGGCGTCCCGCTCGAGGACGCCGACGCCGTCTGGCACCACTACCGCCACGTCGTCCGCGACCTGGCGAGCGACCTGCGCAGCATCGTGGCCGCCGCCCACCCGTCGGCCACCACGTTCTTCAACGGGACTGTCGACGCGGCCGTCGGGGACCTCCTCGACCCCCAGACGCACCTGGAGATCGAGAGCCTGCCGACGTCGGGCGACATCTGGGGCTACACGCACTACCCCGTCGTCGCCCGGTACGCGCGCACGCGCACGACGGCGATCGTCGGCATGACCGGCCGGTTCCAGGCGGCGTGGGCGGACTTCGGCGGGCTCAAGACGCCGGCGCAGCTCGAGTACGAGGTGGGCACGATCGTCGGCGCGGGAGGCGGGGTGTCCATCGGCGACCAGCTGCACCCGGACGGGCGGCTGGACGCGGCGGTGTACCGCACGATCGGGCGGGCGTTCGCGCGGCTGGAGCGCGTCGAGCACCTGTGGACGGGCGCGCGGAGGGTCACCGAGGTCGCCGTGCTCGGCGACTGGCAGAGGGAGCCGTCCGGCGGCCACCTCGTCGCCACGCACACGCCGTCGGTCGCGGCCGCCGTGCAGGCCCTGACGGAGCTCGCGGTGCAGGTGGACGTCGTGGACCCGGCCGAGCCACCGGACCTGCGCGCCTACCGGGCCGTCGTCGTGCCGGACGGGATGCGCGCGAGCGCGCCGCTGCGTGCGGCGCTGGACGCGTACCGGGCGGCGGGCGGCACAGTCGTGCTCAGCGCGGACAGCTGCCTGACGCCGGACGACGAGCCGTGGCCGGGCCTGCCTCTGCGGTACCTGGGGGTGGCGCCGACGACGCCCTGCTACGTCCGGCCCACCGTTGCCGACGCGTGCGCGGGCGCCGAGGGCGACCTGGCCCCCGCGACCGACTACAACTACGTGCTGTACGACGGCGCCCACCTGGTGCAGCCGGCACCGGGCGCGCGGACGTCCGGGCGGCTGCGGGCCGCGGCGTTCGACCGCACGTGGGAGCACTACACGAGCCACATGCACGCCCCGGTGGGTGCCGACCTCGACGCACCCCTCGTCGTCGCGGCCGACGGCGTCGTGTACCTCGCGGCGCCGCTGCTCGGCTCGTACGGGCGGCACCAGTACTGGGTGTACCGGTCGCTGCTCGCGCAGGCGCTCGCGCCCGTCCTGGCCGGGCAGGCGCTGATGCGACGGGGCCCGGCCTGGGTGGAGGCGTGCGTGCACACGCAGGGCGGTGCGCCGGACGCCGTCCCCGACCGCTACGTCGTCAACCTCACCGCCTACCAGCCGCGGCGCAGCCCCTCGCCCGTCCCCCGCGTGGACGAGGGCGGCTTGACCGCGGGCATCGGGCTGTCGCTGCGCACGGCCGCCGGGTTCCGGCCCTCGGCCGTTCGGCTCGAGCCCGACGGTGCCGAGCTGCCCTGGCAGGTGGCCGAGGGCGGCCGCGTCGAGGTCGAGCTCCCACCGATCGGCACGCACACCGTCGTGGTCGTCGAGGGCTGACGGCCGGCCGGGCGGCTGGGCGGCCGGTGCCGGGCGGCGCCTCGGCAGCGGCGTCGCCACCGCTACAGTCGCGCCATGACTCCCGTCGTCGTCGGCGCCCCGGCCACGCGCCCCTCGTGGGACGAGTGGGCGCTGGGCATCGCCGCCGCCGTGGCCACGCGTGCCGACTGCACGCGTCGCCACGTCGGCGCCGTCATCCTCGGCCCGGACCACCGGGTGCTCTCGACCGGCTACAACGGCTACCCGCCGGGCCGGCCCGGGTGCCTCACCGACGGGGCCTGCCCGCGGGGCCGGTTGAGCTACGACGAGCTGCCGGCGTCGTCCCCGTACGTCGCGGTGGACGAGCCGTGCCAGGCGCTGCACGCCGAGGAGAACGCCGTCCTGCACCTGCCCGGCGGCTCCCGGCTCGGCGCCACGGTGTACGTCACGGACGAGCCGTGCCCCAACTGCCAGCGGTTCCTCGCCGGCGCCGGCATCGCGCGGGTGGTCTGGCCGGAGGGGCAGATCGTCTACACCCCGAGCAGCTGAGCGCCTCGCGCCCGGGAGCCGGCGGCGCTACTTTCGACGTGCGGAGTTGGTCGGGGGGCGCGACGATGCTCTCCCCACCTGATCAAGGGAGGCCACCGTGGCACGGAGCGTGAAGCAGACGGCCAAGGCACCGCGCAGCGCGCACCCGGGAGCCCCCGGCGTCCGCACCGTCCGCAGCGCCAAGTCCACCCCCGAGCCGCCCAGCCCCACGGGCGGGCCGGCCGCGCCGTCGTCGGCGTGGCCGATCTACGAGGAGCTGGTCGCCGAGCTCGGCGATCCCACCGCCTGAGCGCGAGCCGCCCGGGCGCTCACGTCCACCGGAAGAGGCGGGCCGCCAGCGGGACGAGCACCACGGTCCACACGGCCATCACGACGAGCTCGACGCCCGGCACCCGGCCCTCGTACCAGCCGGCCGCGAGCGCCTGCGACGCCGCCCCGAGCGGGGTGAACCGGCTGATCGTCTGGAGCGCGTCCGGCATCAGCGGCAGGGGGAACCAGACGCCGGCGAAGAACATCGACGTCATGTAGACGAGCATGCCTGCGCCCGTCGAGGCCCCGGCCGTCGGCGCGAGGGCCGCGATGAGCGTGCCGACCGCCATCGACGCGGCGGCGCCGACGACGAACGAGAGGACCGTGACCGCCGGGCTCGTCGGCATGGCGACGTCCAGCACGACGGCGCCGGCGGCCACCGCGAGGGCGGAGGCCACCAGCAGGACGGCGAGGTTCACCAGCAGCTGGGCGACGAGCAGGCGCGACGGCGGGAGCGGCGTCGTCGAGAGCCTGCGCAGCACCCCCTTCTCCCGGTAGGCGGCCATGGCGGGCGGGAACGTCGTGTATGCGACCGTGCCGATGGCCAGGGCGAGCACGATCGGCACGTAGCCCGTGATCGCCGTGATCTGCGAGAGCACCGGGTCCTTGGTGTCGAAGGGCTGGTCGGCCCACGGCATGAGGAGCCCGAGCGCGACCAGGAGCACCGTCGGGAAGAAGAGGCCGAAGAACACGGCGGCGGGCTCACGCAGATACAGGCGCGCCTCGTTCCGCGTGACGGCCGCAAGGATGCGCGGCCCGGCGGGCCGTGGGGCGGGCGCCCGCGTGGCAGGTGCGGGCGCGGCGGGCCCGGCTGCGGCGGACGTGGCGGTCATCTCAGGCCTCCTTCCGGGCGCGCGCGGGAACGCCCGCGCCGCCCGAGACGATGGACACGAACGCCTCCTCGAGCGACCCCTGGTCGACGCGCAGGTGCCGGGGCCGGATGCCTGCGGCGGTGAGGGCGAGGACGACGTCGACCGCCACCTCCGCCCCCCGCACGACGTAGGCGGTGCCGTCGGCCGCGACCTCGACGACGCCCGGGACGCCCTCGAGCAGGCCCGCCGGGACCGGTGCCGGCGCCTCGAAGCGCACCGTCTGGTCGGTCGCGTGGGCGGCGAGCTCGGCCGGGGTGCCCTGCGCCACGACGCGGCCGGCGTCGATCAGCAGCACGCGGTCGGCGAGGCGCTCGGCCTCCTCCATGAAGTGCGTGACCAGGAGGATCGTCACGCCACGGTCCCGGATCCGCTCGATCACACCCCAGGTCTCCCGGCGGGCCTGCGGGTCCAGACCCGTCGTGAGCTCGTCGAGGATGGCGACCTCCGGGTTGCCCACGAGGGCGAGGGCGACGGAGAGGCGCTGCTTCTGGCCGCCCGACAGCCGCCGGAACTGGGTGTCCCGCCGGTCCTCGAGGCCGAGGTCGTGCAGGAGCTCGGCGGGGTCGGCCGGGTGGGCGTAGAAGGACGCGTACAGCTCCATCGCCTCGCGCACCGTGATCTTCGCCGGCATCTCGCTCTCCTGCAGCTGCAGCCCGAGGCGCTGCCGCAGCGCGGCGCCGTCGCGCCCGGGGTCGAGCCCCAGCACGCGGACGCGACCGGAGTCGGGGGTGCGCAGACCTGCGACGGACTCGACGGTGGTGGTCTTGCCCGCGCCGTTCGGCCCGAGGATCCCGACGATCTCGCCGCGCTCGACGGTGAACGAGACGTCGTCGACCGCGACCGTGGCGCCGTAGGCCTTGCGCAGCCCGGTCACCTCGATGACGGGGGCGTGCGGGCCGGCCGGCGCGGACGACGGCGACGGCGCTGGTGCGGGTGCTGGTGCTGGTGCTGGTGCTGCCACGGGATCCTCCCGGGAGGACGGCGGGCCGGGAGCGGCTCGCTCTGGGTGAGGTCGAAGGCCCCGAGCCGACGGCTCAGCGCATCGGGAAGCGCCGCGCCACGGCGGCGAAGGCGGCGGCGAGCGCCACCGCGAGGAGGGCCGCGAGCGCCCAGCGGGGGCCGGCGCCGAGCACGTCGCCGTCGACCCACTGGCTCAGCAGCGCGACGACGCCGAGGACCGGGCCGGCGGTGAACGGCAGGAGCAGCGTGCCCCACCACCCGCCGACCCGCTGGTACACGACGCCGACCAGATAGCCGCTGCACTGCGCGACGAGGACGCTGGCGAACTGCCCGGCGGCCACCGCGGCGATGTCGCCGGCGTCGCCCGAGAACCACGCGGCGTCGGTGATCCGGTGCTGCCAGCCGACGGCGTCGTAGGCGACGCCCTCGAGCGCCAGGGCACCGGCGAACGCCACGGCGTAGACCACCGCGACGCCCACGGCGGCCGCCAGCGCGCCGCGCACGAAGGTCGAACGCGTCACGCCGGCGGCGATGTGCACGGGCAGCGAGCCCGACGCGACGATGACCGCGATCGCGAACGGGAACCACACGCCCGACTGCCGGCCGAACTGGACCACCGAGACCGTGGGCTCGTCGATCACGAGCATCACGCCGACGGTCGCGAGCGCCAGCACGACGACGATGCCGAGGTACCACGCGAGCTGCACCAGCATCTGCCGGGCCAGGGTGCGCGTGACCCGGGCCGCGGGGGTCGCCAGACGGTCGTGGTGCACCGCGGCGAGCTCGTCGATCAGCGTCACGACGCCACCTCCGCGGCGGGTACGGCCGGCGCGTCCCGGCCGGTCAGGTGCACGAACAGGTCCTGCAGGTCGACCGGGCCGAGGTCGAGGCGCAGGCGCGCCGCCTCCGCGCGGTCGGCGTCGGTGAGCCCGCCGTCGACCGTGACCTGCGCCGTCGGGCCGAGCGCCGAGCGCCCGAGCACGGTCCGGCCGCGCACGAACGCGTCGACCGCCTCGGCGGGCCCCGTCACGGTCGCACCGCGCGCCCGCAGCTCCTCGGCCTCGGCGGACACGAGGACCCGGCCACGGTGCAGCACCACCACGTGCTCCGCCAGCCGCTGCACCTCGTCGACGAGGTGACTGGACAGGACGATCGTGCGCGGGTGCTCGACGTAGTCGGCGAGCAGGGCGTCGTAGAACGCGTACCGCGACGGCGCGTCCATACCGAGGTGCACCTCGTCCAGGAGGGTCAGCGGGGCGCGGCTGGCCAGCCCGACGACGACGCCGAAGGCCGAGCGCTTGCCGCGGGAGAGCTGGCCGAGCTTGCGGCGCGTGTCGATCTCGAACGTCTCGAGCAGGCCACCCGCGAGCTCGGGCGAGAAATGCGCGCGGTTGTCGGCCAGGAACCGCAGGTTCTCGCGGACGCGCAGCTCGCGGTGCAGGTCGCCGCTCTCGCGCACCAGGCAGACGTCGCCGACGACCGCCGGGTTCTCCCAGGGCTCCGCTCCCCCGATGCGCACCGTGCCGGCGTCGGACGGGCGGAAGGCGGCCAGGATGGAGAGCAGCGTCGTCTTGCCGGAGCCGTTGCGGCCGATCAGCGCGGTGATGGACCCGGGCGCGACGTCCAGGTCGACCCCGTCGAGCGCCGTGGTGCTGCCGTACCGCACGACGAGGCCGCGCACCTCGACGCCGGGGGCGCTCATCGGCCGGCCCCCGTCGCGTCGGTCCGGTCGCTGCCCTCGCGCAGCCGCGCCACGACGTCGTCCAGCGCGATGCCGAGCATCCGGGCCTGGGCGACCATCGGGTCGACGACGTCGGCGAAGAACCGGTCGCGGCGGGCGGCGGCGAGCCGCTCCCGCGCTCCGGGGGCGACGAACATGCCGACGCCGCGGCGCTTGTAGAGCGTGCCCTCGTCGACGAGCTCGGCGAACGCCTTCGCCGCCGTCGCGGGGTTGATGCGGTACGCGGTGGCGTACTGGGTCGTGGACATGACCTGCTCCTCCTCCCCGAGCGCGCCGCGCAGGACGTCGGTGCGGATCTGGTCGGCGATCTGGAGGTAGATGGGGTCGCGTCCGTCGAACACGTGCCCCTCCTCCCATGCACAGCCTCAGCGGTTCATTACTTGAGTAATGAACCACAGGACCAGGGCTGGGCGCAAGCCCCGACCGGTCGGGGCGAGGTCAGACCGCCCCGCCGAGACCGTCGATCACGTGCGGGTCACCGTCGTAGGGGCGCAGGCTCTCGGGCGCGGGGAACGGCAGCGTCCACGTGCGCAGCTCGGCCCCGACCGCACCGAAGTCGTCGAGCTTCACGACGACGCGCTCGGGGCTCACCTCGACGATCCGCACCCGGGTGGACGTCCCGTCGTCGTGCGTCAGCCGCCACAGCCCCGCCAGCCAGTGCAGGCCGCGCTCCTCGAGCGCGGCCTCCGCGTCGAGCCAGTCGACGACGCCGGTCACCTCGTGCCCGAGGCGGTCGATGGCGACGAACCCGTCGCCCTCCGGCCGCGCCCAGCCGAGGAGCTCCCGGTCCCCCGGGCGGCGGTGCTCGATCCAGTCGCTGCGCAGCATCGGCCGATCGTAGGCGGCGGGCCGGCCGCCCGTCGTCAGGCGTCGGCGGCCGTCAGCGAGCCAGGCGGCGCTCCACCACGATCTCCGCGATCTGGACGGCGTTCAGCGCCGCACCCTTGCGCAGGTTGTCGTTGCTCACGAAGAACGCGAGCCCGCGCCCGTCCGGGACACCCGGGTCCTGGCGGAACCGGCCCACGAGGCTCGGGTCCGCGCCCGCGGCGGCCAGCGGCGTCGGGACGTCGACGAGCTCCACACCCGGGGCGTCCCGCAGCAGCTCGGCCGCCTGCTCCGGCGAGAGCGGCCGCTCGAACTCCGCGTTGACGGACAGCGAGTGCCCCGTGAAGACCGGGACGCGCACGCAGGTGCCCGAGACGAGCAGGTCCGGGATGTCGAGGATCTTGCGCGACTCGTGCCGCAGCTTCTGCTCTTCGTCCGTCTCGAACGAGCCGTCGTCGACGATCGAGCCCGCGAGCGGCAGCACGTCGAACGCGATGGGCGCGACGTACTTGGTCGGCGCCGGGAAGGTGACCGCGCCGCCGTCGTGCACCAGCGCCGTGACGTCCTGCTCCATCGCCGCACGGACCTGGCCCTCGAGCTCGGCCACGCCGGCGAGCCCGCTGCCGGACACCGCCTGGTAGGTGGACACGATCAGGCGGCGCAGGCCGGCGGCGTCGTGCAGCGGCTTGAGCACCGGCATCGCGGCCATGGTCGTGCAGTTCGGGTTCGCGATGATGCCCTTGGGCGTCGAGTCGACGGCCGCCGGGTTCACCTCGCTCACCACGAGCGGCACGTCGGGGTCGCGCCGCCAGGCCGAGGAGTTGTCGACGACGATCGCGCCCGCCGCCGCGAAGCGCGGGGCCTGCTCGCGCGACGTCCCGCCGCCCGCCGAGAACAGCGCGATGTCGATGCCGGAGAGATCCGCCGTCGCGACGTCCTCCACGACGACGTCGGTCCCGCGCCAGGGCAGCGTGCGGCCCGCCGAGCGCGCCGACGCGAAGTAGCGGATCGAGGCGACCGGGAAGTCGCGCTCGGCGAGCATGCGGCGCATGACGCCGCCCACCTGACCCGTGGCGCCGACGACCGCGACGCTGAAGCCTGCACCCATCTCTACCGCCCCGTCCCGCCGTAGACCACGGCCTCGCCCTCGTCGCTGTCCAGGCCGAACGCCGTGTGCACGGCGCGCACGGCGTCGTCCAGCTGGTCGGCCCGGGTGATCACGGACACCCGGATCTCCGAGGTCGAGATCATCTCGATGTTGATCCCGGCGTCCCGCAGGGCGCCGAAGAGCTTCGCGGAGACGCCCGGGTGAGACTTCATGCCGGCGCCGATGAGCGAGAGCTTGCCGATCGCGTCGTCGTACTGGATGGACGCGAACTTGATCTCCTCCACCCGGTCCCGCAACGCCTGCGTCGCCTTCTGGCCGTCGCTCGCCGGGAGGGTGAAGGAGATGTCGGTCAGCCCGGTCTGCGCCGCCGACACGTTCTGCACGATCATGTCGATGTTCACCCCGGCGGCCGCGACCACCTCGAAGATGCGCGCGGCGGTGCCCGGCACGTCCGGCACCCCCACCACGGTGATCTTCGCCTCGCTGCGGTCGTGCGCGACGCCGGAGATGATGGGCTGTTCCATCACTGCTGCTCCCTCGGTCGGGACGTCCATGACCCACGTGCCCTCGCGCCCGGAGAACGACGAGCGGACGTGGATGGGCACGTGGTTGCGGCGCGCGTACTCCACGCACCGGAGCATGAGGACCTTGGCGCCGCTGGCGGCCAGGTCGAGCATCTCCTCGTAGGTGATGCGGTCGAGCTTGCGGGCCGACGGCACGATGCGCGGGTCGGCCGTGAACACGCCGTCGACGTCGGTGTAGATCTCGCAGACGTCGGCGTCCAGCGCCGCGGCGAGCGCGACGGCCGTGGTGTCCGAGCCGCCGCGACCCAGCGTCGTCACGTCGTTCGTGTGCTCGGTGACGCCCTGGAAACCCGCGACGATGGCGACGTTGCCCTCGTCGAGCGCGTGCCGGATGCGGCTCGCCTTGACGTCGATGATGCGCGCCCGGCCGTGCGCCTCGTCCGTGATCACGCCCGCCTGCTGGCCCGTGAAGGACTGCGCCTGGACACCCAGGTTCGCGATCGCCATCGCCAGCAGCGACATCGAGATGCGCTCGCCCGCGGTCAGGAGGATGTCCATCTCGCGTGCCGGCGGCATCGGGGTGATCTCGTTCGCGAGGTCGATGAGCTCGTCGGTCGTGTCGCCCATCGCCGAGACGACGACGACGACGTCGTCCCCGGCGCGCCGGGCCTCGGCGATCCGCTTGGCCACGCGCTTGATGCTGGCCGCGTCGGCGACGGAGGATCCCCCGTACTTCTGCACGATCAAGCCCACGGTGTGCTCCGGATGGGTTGGAGTGCGCGCGGCAGGACGCCACGGCGTGGGGGCAGGATAGTCGGCCGTCCGCTGGGCGGACCTCCTCTTTCCGCCATGTGGCGAACGGGCCCCCGCGCCAGGATCGCGCGACTCGCGACACATACTGGGTGAAGGAGGCCGCCATGTCCCGCACGACGTCGTCCCGCCCCGCCCGGCGCGCACGCACCACCCTGGCCGCCGGGCTCGCGCTCGTGGCCGCGCTCGCCGTCGGCAGCTGCCAGACGCCGCGCGACGACGACGGCGGCCAGGCC
>JAEWYD010000057.1 GCA_023462275.1 Actinomycetes bacterium | reverse complement strand
CTGCAACGCCGTGTCGGCGCGCGCCGCGGCGGCGAGCGCCATCAGGTAGAAGGCCTGCCCCTCGGCCGAGCGCCCGGGCCGGTCGAAGTGCGGGGCACCGGCCACCGGCCGCACCAGGCCCTCGGCGTCGACCCCGCGCGCCGCCGCCGTCCGCAGGTCACGACCGAGCGGTGCCCAGCCGGCGGGGAGCCAGCCGTCCGCCACACCGGTGAGCACGGCGTACGCGAGCATCTGCGCGGCGTTGGCCTCCACGAAGGTCGACGGGTCGTCCAGCACGTCGTGGAACAACCCGTCCGGACGGCGGTACGGCAGGCACGCCTCGATCACCCCACGCGCCTGCGCGGCCAGCTCGTCCCGGTGCGGCTCCGCCGCGTCCTCCCGCCAGGCGCGGGCGAGCGCCGCGGCGACCCAGCCGTTGCCGGTCCCCCACCGAGCCGCGAGCGCGAGCGATCCGGTCGCCTCGTCCCACCGCGCGGCGTACAACCCGTCGGCCTGGCGCAGACGCGCCCGGTGCCCCGCCAGCTGCACCATCGCCTCGTCCGGCCGGCCCAGGCGGAAGAGCGCGGGCACCACCATGTAGACGGAGTCGGCCCACACCTGCCGGCCGCCCTGGAGGTGGAACAGCGTGCCGTCCGCCGCCCGCGGGCACCCCGCCGTGAGCCACGCGAGCTGCCGGTCGAGCCCGGCGCGCAGATCCGGGCGTCCGGTCGCGCGCCATGCGACGTCCACGGCCTCGACCAGCGCGCCGGAGTTCACCAGACCGGCGCCGTCCACCTCCCCGAGGCGTCCCTGCGCGTCCTGCCGCACCACGGCGTCGTCGGCGATCACGGCGACGAGCCGGTCGCGGCCGAGGTCGGCGGCCGCGTGCGCCGTCACCCCCTGCTCCCACGACAGGCGCTGCATGGCCAGGAGCGCCGACAGCACGGCGTGCGCCTCGGCGGGATCCGCGAGGCGGCCGGACGGGTCCGCCCGGCCGGTCACTCCCGCCACGCCGGCCGGACGACCTCGCGCAGGACCGCGCCGAACGGCTCGAGCTCCGACCACGCGGTCAGCAGCTGCAGCCGGGCGAACGAGCCGGTCGGCAGGCCGGCCCGCACCTGGTTCATCGGGCCCGGCTCGCCCGAGCCGGCGAGGCGCACCGCGGTCGCCGACATCGTGGGCTCGTGCCCGACGACGAGGACGGTCCGGACGCGCGCGTCGGTGCCGCGCACGAGCTCCTGGACGTCCACCGGCGAGGCCTGGTACAGGTCGTCGCGCACGTCGACCTCGGGTGTCGGCCCCTCGCCGAGGGCGGCGGCGACGTGCTCCCACGTCTCCCGCGCACGGACGGCCGAGGAGACCAGCACCAGCTCGGGGACGAGGCCTGCGGCCCGCAGGCCGGAGCCCACGGTCTGCGCCTGCTGCACGCCGCGCGGGTCGAGCCTGCGCAGCTCGTCCGGGACGTGACCTCCGTGCGGCTCGGCCTTCGCGTGCCGCAGGAGGAGCAGGCATCGGGCCGAGGTCGTCATGTCACTGCCCCATCGCGTGGAATCCACCGTCGACGTGGATGATCTCAGCAGTCGTCGCCGGGAACCAGTCGGAGAGCAGCGCGGCCACGGTGCGGGCCGTCGGCTCGGGGTCGGCGCTGTCCCAGCCGAGCGGCGAGCGCTCGGCCCAGCCGCTCTCCATCTGCTCGAAGCCCGGGATGTGCGTGGCGGCGGTCGTGCGGACGGGGCCGGCCGACACGAGGTTCACGCGGATGCCGTCCGGGCCGAGGTCCCGCGCGAGGTACCGCGCCGTGGCCTCGAACGCCGCCTTGGCGACGCCCATCCAGTCGTACACCGGCCACGCGTAGCGACCGTCGAACGTGAGGCCGACGATGCTCGAGCCGCGCACGAGGAGCGGCCGCGCGGCCACCGCGAGCGACTTCAGCGAGTAGGCCGAGATCTGCACGGCGGTCGCCACGTCCGGCCACTCGCCCGCGAGAAAGTTGCCGCCCATCACCGACTGCGGCGCGAAGCCGATCGAGTGCACGACGCCGTCCAGGTGGTCGACGTGCTCGCGCACGCGGTCGGCGAGCGCGTCGAGGTCCTCCTCGGACGTGACGTCGAGGGGCACGACGGGCGCGGGGGCCGGCAACCGCCGCGCCACGACCGACGTGAGTCGCGTCTGCCGCCCGGGAGCGGAGAGCACGACCTGCGCGCCCTCCTGCTGGGCCAGGCGGGCCACGTGGAACGCGATGGAGGTCTCCACCATCACGCCGGTGACGAGGAGCGTCTTGCCGTCGAGCAGACCCATGCCGCTGCCTTTCTCAGTGACCCATGCCGAGGCCGCCGTCCACGGGGATCACTGCCCCGCTGACGTAGGCCGCCTCGGGCGAGGCGAGGAACTGGACGACGCCGGCCACCTCGTCGGGCTGCGCGAAGCGGCCCGCGGGGATCGCCGCGCGGTACGCGTCCTGGCGCTCCTGCGGCAGCGCCGCGGTCATCGCGGTGTCGATGAAGCCCGGCGCGACGACGTTCGCGGTGATCCCGCGGCCGCCGAGCTCGCGCGTCACCGACCTGGCCACGCCGATCAGGGCGGCCTTGGACGCGGAGTAGTTGACCTGGCCCTGGCCGCCGTACAGGGCGACGACCGAGGAGATCAGCACGATGCGTCCGCGGCGCATCCGGATCATGCCGGTGGTGGCGCGTCGCACGACGCGGAACGCCCCGCCGAGGTTGATGTCCAGGACCGTGTCGAAGTCCTCGTCCGACATGCGCATGAGCAGCTGGTCACGGGTGATCCCCGCGTTGGCCACGAGCACCTCGACCGGGCCGTGCGCCTCCTCGACCTGGGCGAAGGCGGCATCGACGTCGGCCGTCGACGTCACGTTGCCGAAGACGCCGAGGGCACCCGCGGGCGGCTCGCCGCCGAGGTCGAACGAGGCGACCTTGTCGCCGGCCGCCAGGAATCGCTCGACGATGGCCTGCCCGATGCCGCGGTTGCCACCGGTCACCAGGACGCTGCGCGGGCTCTGCTCCGCCACGTGATTCTCCTTGTCGTCGCCGGACCTGCTCCGGCTCCCGACCGTAGCCGACGCCGTACGGGCGGTGCCGCCAGCGGCGCGCACAACAGATCACCCCCGGTTTGGTGGGCTGCCGCACCCTCGCGGCGGGTGGACCAGCGAGGACGGCCAGCGGTTGCGGGGCGTTCCTAGACTCGGTGGATGAGCCGTCCGCACGAGCCGCACCCGGCGGCGTCGATCACGTCGGCCGCGCCCTCGCTCACGGAGGACCTCGACCACCGCACCCGCCGGTACCTCCTGCAGATGGGCATCCGCGTCGCGTGCTTCCTCGGCGCCGTGGCCGTCGACCACTGGACGCGGTGGCTGCTCCTGGCGGGCGCCGTCGTCCTGCCGTACATCGCGGTGGTCGGGGCGAACCCGGTGGGCGTGCGGCGAGCAGTCGGCCCGGCCGCCGCGGACGACCCGGCCGTCGGCGCTGCGCCTCGCGCACTGCCCCCGGCCGGCGGCGGGGCGGGCGGGACTGCGGGCGGGAAGGCGCCCGGCATGGGGGCAGACTGAGCGGCGTGGAACTGATCTGCAGCGCGCGCGGCTGCACCGCCCCCGCCGACTGGGGCCTGCGCTGGAACAACCCGAAGATCCATGCACCCGAGCGGCGCAAGGTCTGGCTCGCGTGCGACGCGCACCGGCCGCACCTGGAGCGCTTCCTGTCCCGCGGGGACTTCCTGCGCGAGACCGTGCCGGTGGCGGAGCTCGACGCCGACCCCGCGGCGGAGCCGAGCCCGGAGGCGTGATGCGCCGGAGCCTGCTGACCATGCTGGTGGCCGCCGTCGTGGCCGCCGGCTGCGTCGTGGCCGGCGTCTGGCAGTGGCACCGGCACTGGGACCGCACGGCGCAGGCCGAGCTGGTGGACGCCAACTACGACGCGGACGCCGTGGCGCTCGACCGGCTCCTCACGCCCGGACTCGCGAGGGACGACACCTGGCGACCCGCGGCGGTCACCGGCCGCTACGTCGACACCCTGGTGCTGCGGGGCCGGCCCGTCGCCGGCGGCCCGGCCGTGCACGACCTCGGGGTCGTGGAGGTCACCGAGGGCGCTCTGAGCGGGCGGCGCCTCGTCGTGGACCGCGGCTGGCTGCGCGTGACGCCCGAGGAGGGTCTGCCCGCGATGCCGGAGCACCCCGACGGCGCGGCTCGGCTCGTGGTGCGCCTCCGGCCGCTCGAGGACGCCTCAGGGCATCCCGCCGCCCGCGGTGAGGTCTACGGGATCGCGGCACGCGACCTCGCGGCGGCGGGCGAGCCCGACGTGCTTCCCGCGTACGGGGTGGTCGCGACGGAGGACGGCGCCCCGCCCCGCGGACTGTCGCCGGTCACCAGACCGGAGATCAGCCTGGGTGTGAACCTCTCCTACGCCATCCAGTGGTGGTTCTTCGCGCTCGGCTCGCTCGTGGGCGGGGTCCTCCTGGTGCGCCAGCGCGACGCGGCACTCGATGAGGAGGCCGAGGACGCCGACGCCCCGGCCCCGCGGGCGGGCGACGCAGGCCCGCAGGCGAGTGGACCCGCGCCTCTACCCGCCCGGCGTCGGCCGAGCCGCACTCGCCATCCCACCGCCGAGGAGGAGGAGGACGCGCTCCTCGAGGCGCAGGAACGCGC
>JAEWYD010000056.1 GCA_023462275.1 Actinomycetes bacterium | reverse complement strand
ACCGTGCGCCCTCGCCGCCTCGCCCCGCTGGCCGCGCTCGCGTGCGCCGCAGTGCTGCTCGCCGCCTGCTCGGGCGGGGACGGCACCGGGCCGAGCCGGTCGGGCACACCCGGCCCCGGCGAGTACCTGCCCGGTCTGGCCGCCGCCGCGGACGCCGTCGACGACCCGCGGGCCGTCGTCGTGCTGCTCCCGGGCGGTGCGTGGGCGCAGATCTGGGACTGGGAGGGCTTCCGGGCACTCGCCGCGGGGCTCGCGGAGCGCGGCGTCGCCGTCGTGCAGGTCGCCTACGGGACCGCGGCGACCCAGACCTACTACCCGCGGCCCGCCGACGACGTCGCGTGCGCCGTCGCGTACGCCGCCCAGCAGGTGCCGGGCGTGCCGGTCGTCCTCGTGGGCCACTCCGCCGGCGCGCCGCTGGCCGTGCTCACGGGCCTCGTGCCCGAGCGCGACGACCCGACCTGTCCCTACCCGGCGCACGCGCCCGACGGCGTCGTCGGGCTGGACGGCCCGTACGACGTCCGGCACAGCGGCATCGGGGTGAACCTCTTCGGGGTGCCGGAGGCGGAGGACCCGGATCTCTGGCACGACGGTGACCCGTACTCGTGGGTGGAGCAGCGGCCCGACCTGCCGTTCCTCCTCGCGCACGGCGAGGCCGACGAGCAGGTCCCGGTGGCCGCCACGCAGGACATGGCCACGGCCCTGCAGGACGCCGGCCACCCGGTCACGGTCGAGCTGCTGCCCGGGAGGCTGCACAACGACATGTACCGGCCCGACGTCGTCGCGCAGCCGATCCTGGACTGGATCGACGCGGTGGTGCTGGGAGGCCCGGCCGCGTAGGCCGCCGGACGGCGGCTCAGTCGGCCTGCTGGAGCTCCACGCGGTTGCCGACCGGGTCGAGGGTGTGGAACCGCACCGTCCCGGGGATGGCGTCGTCCCAGGTTACGGAGCCACCAGCGGCTGCGACGCGCGCCGCCACCGCGGCGACGTCGTCGACGGCGAAGGCCGGGTGCGCCTTGGGCGGCGCCACGAAGCCCGGCACGATCCCCACGTGGACCTCCGCGCCGCCCGCGCGGAACCAGACGCCGCCGCGAGCGCGCAGGGCGGGGGGCTTGTCGATCTCGCGCATGCCCAGGACGTCGCGGTAGAAGGCGCGCATCGCGTCCTCGCACCCGGGCGGACCGCAGAGCTGGACGTGGTGGATGCCGAGGACCGTCACCCCCGAACGGTATCTTGATGTCCCGTTCCGCTTCTGACGGCGTCGACCGCCCGGCTCGTGCACCGGCTGTCAGCGGCGACGCCAACGTGCCGTGACCGCTCGCTGAGCCGTCTCGCGCGCACCTGCCTACGCTCGAGGGAACACCGTGGACGACGTCGTGCAGGGGGCTTCGCGATGGACGCTCGTGCTGGGACCAGCGCGCTCGGGGACGAGATCACGCGGCTGACGACGGACCAGGCCGCGCCAGACGGCGAGAACTCCGCCGGCTACGAGGGGGCCTGCGCACGCCTCCTGCACCTCATGCGTCAGCACGTCGGCATGAAGGTTGCCTGGATCAGCGAGTTCGTCGGGGTCGAGCAGGTCTTCCGGATGGTCGACGTCGCGCCGGGCGAGCGGGGTCCGGACGTCGGGTCCACCACGCCGCTGAACGACGCCTACTGCTCGCGCGTGCTCGCCGGCACCATGCCGGCCGTCATCCCCAACGTGCGCGACGACCCGACCGCCGTCTGGCTGGACGTCACGCTCGCGCTGCAGATCGGCTCCTACCTGGGGGTCCCGCTGCACGGCCTGGACGGCACCACCAGCGGCATGCTGTGCATGATCAGCGACCAGCCGACGCCCAACCTCGACGCGCACGACCTGACGACGGCGCAGCTGGTCGCGCAGGTCATCGACGAGCTCACGTTTCGCGCGCTCGGCGAGGGGCAGGCGCGTCGCGAGCGCTCCGAGCTCCGCGACCAGGTGACGTCGATCTGCGCGGGCACGGGGCGCCTGGCGGTCCTGCACCCGATCGTCGACCTGCGCACGGGCGACGCGATCGCGGCCGAGGGTCTCACCCGGTTCGCCGACCGGCGGCACAACCCGGCCGGCTGGTTCGCGGCGGCCCACGGCATCGGACTGGGCGCGGAGCTCGAGCTCGCCGCGGCACGGGGTGTGCTGGACCGGTTGGCGGACGACGACGCCCTGCCCGTCGTCGGCATCAACCTCTCGCCGGAGGTGGCGGTCCAGCGCGTGCGGGAGGCGCTCGACGGGGTCGACCCGGCTCGCGTGGTCCTCGAGCTGACGGAGTACGCACCGGTCGCCGACTACGACACCCTCGCCGCAGCTCTCGAGCCGCTGCGTGCGACAGGGATGCGGCTCGCGGTGGACGACGCCGGCGCGGGCTACTCGAGCATGAGCCACGTGCTCCGGCTGAAGCCCGACATCGTGAAGATCGACATGGCGCTGGTGCGCGACGTCGACACCGACCCGATCCGCCAGGCGCTCGTCGTCGCGCTCGTCCGGTTCGCGGACGCGGCGGGCTCGCGGGTCGTCGCCGAGGGCATCGAGACCCATGCCGAGCTCATGACCCTCGTGGAGCTGGGCGTGCCGCTGGGGCAGGGGTACCTGTTCGGCCAACCCTGCGAGCACCCGGTGCTGCGCGGCCACCCGCACTGCGACGCGAGCGGCGCCCTGGTCGGCTGAGCGGACGGATCGGCTGGCACGGTCCGGCCGACGACGTCGGTCAGGCGCCGCGCGGCTCCAGGACGACGACCGGGGTGGGCGTGCGCCGCGCCGCGGCGTACGCCTCCACGCCCTTGTCGACCGTGAGCCACATGCGCCACAGGCGCTCCTGCTCCGCGCCCTCGGCCGCCCGGGCCCGCACCCGCACGGGCTCCTGCCCGGCCAGGCGCACGACGGCGTCGGGGTTCGCCTGGAGGTTGAGCCACCACGCCGGGTCGCCCTCGTCCCAGCCGTTCATCGCGAGCGTGAAGAGGTTGGGCCCGTCCTCCAGGTAGGCGAGGATCACGCTCCGCTCCTGACCTGACTTCCGGCCGACCGTCGTCAGCCGCATGGCCCCCCAGCCGCGCTTGCCGCCGGTGCTCCACAGGAACCGCCGGCCGCGGCTCATCCGGTAGAGCCCGCGGTGCACCCGCCACGCGACGTGGATGAACCAGCTCGGCGGGAGCCAGGGCCGTGACTCGGGTGCGGTCATCGTCGGTTGCCTCTCTGGCGGAGCGCGGGGCCGTGATCAACGCTAGCGATTTCCACGGCCGCGCACGTGCGGGTCTGTCCACCTGTCGGGGGTCCGTGTGACGATGCCTGCGTGACCAGCGGAGCCGCCGACGCGCAGCGCCTGCGCGATCTCGCGCGCATGCGTCGCGTCCGGGACCGGATCGACCGCGAGTACACCCAGCCGCTGGACGTCGAGGCGCTCGCGCGCGGCGCGCACATGTCCGCCGGTCACCTCAGCCGGGAGTTCCGCCGGGCCTACGGGGAGTCGCCCTACAGCTACCTCATGACGCGACGGATCGAGCGCGCCATGGCCCTGCTGCGCATCGGAGAGCTGAGCGTCACCGAGGTGTGCTTCGCCGTCGGGAGCTCCTCGCTCGGCACCTTCACCACCCGCTTCACCGAGCTGGTCGGGATGTCGCCCGGTCGCTACAAGCGCGCCGCCGCGGACGCCACGCCCGGCATCCCGGCCTGCGTGGCCAAGCAGGTCACGCGACCCGTCAGGAATCGAGAAGTCCCCGCCGTGGAGGTCTCCCTAGCGTGACGGACATGAACCTCACCATCCACTACGCCTTCCTTCCGCACACCGACGCCGAGGCGTCGATCGCCTTCTACCGGGACCTGCTGGGCTTCGAGGTCCGCAACGACGTGGGGTACCAGGACATGCGCTGGATCACGGTCGGCCCCGCCGGCCAGCCCGGCACGTCCGTCGTCCTGCACCCGCCGGTCGCCGACCCGGGCGTCTCCGAGGAGGAGCGCCAGACCATCCTCGAGCTCATGGCGAAGGGGGTCTACGGGGCCCTCACCCTGGCCACGCCGACCCTCGACGCCACGTTCGAGGCGCTCGCGGCGGCAGGGGTCGACGTCGTCCAGGAGCCCGCCGACCAGCCGTACGGCGTGCGCGACTGCGCGGTCCGGGACCCCTCCGGCAACCTCGTCCGGATCAACCAGCTCTGACGCACGGCCCCCGGGAGCCGAGCCCCGCGGCCCCGACCACCCGGAAGGACGCAACATGACCAGCACGACGACGGGCGGCGCGCCGCCGGAGCGCGCCGCCGCCGACGCCCACGACGTCATCCGGGTGATCGGTGCCCGGGAGAACAACCTCGTGGACGTCAGCGTCGAGCTGCCCAAGCGGCGCCTCACGGTCTTCACCGGGGTGTCCGGCTCCGGCAAGAGCTCGCTGGTGTTCGCCACGATCGCGGCGGAGTCCCAGCGGCTCATCAACGAGACCTACAGCACCTTCGTCCAGGGCTTCATGCCCAGCCTGGCGCGGCCCGACGTCGACGTCCTCGAGGGGCTGACGACGGCGATCATCGTCGACCAGGAGCGCATGGGCGGGAACCCGCGCTCCACCGTCGGCACCGCCACGGACGCCCACGCCCTGCTCCGGATCCTCTTCAGCCGGCTCGGCACGCCGCACGTCGGCTCGTCGCAGGCCTTCTCGTTCAACGTCGCGTCCGCCACGGGCAGCGGACGGATCACCGTCGAGCGCGCCGGCCGGCCGGTCGAGCCCAGGGAGGGCGAGAGCAGCCACTACGGCGGGACCGTCACCGTCGAGGGCGGCCGGACGCAGGAGCGCACCTTCACCGTCACCGGCGGCATGTGCCCGCGGTGCGAGGGCCTCGGCTCCGTGACGGACGTCGACGTCAGCCAGCTGCTCGACGAGACGAAGTCCCTGGCCGAGGGCGCGATCACCGTGCCGGGGTACAGCGCGGACGGCTGGTACGGGCGGGTCTTCGCCGCCGTCGTGCCCGCCGACGTGCCCGTGGGACGGCTCACGCCGGAGCAGCGGCACGAGCTCCTGTACGGCGAGAGCCGCCGCATCAAGGCCGAGGGCATCAACGTCACCTACGAGGGCCTGGTGCCGCGGCTCCAGCGGTCCATGCTGTCGAAGGACGTCGACTCGCTGCAGCCCCACATCCGGGCGTTCGTGGAGCGTGCCGTCACCTTCGCGACGTGCCCGGAGTGCGGCGGGAGCCGGCTGAACGAGGCGGCGCGGTCTGCGAAGATCCGCGGCATCTCGATCGCCGACGCCGCCGCCATGCAGGTCAGCGACCTCGCCGACTGGGTGCGCGGCCTGGACGAGCCCTCGGTCGCGCCGTTGCTCGCGAACCTGCGTCGCACGCTCGACTCGCTCGTCGAGATCGGCCTCGGCTACCTCTCGCTGGACCGCGCGTCCGGGACGCTCTCGGGCGGCGAGGCCCAGCGCGTGAAGATGGTGCGGCACCTCGGGTCGTCGCTGACGGACGTCACCTACGTGTTCGACGAGCCGACCGTCGGTCTGCACCCGCACGACATCCAGCGGATGAACGACCTGCTCCTGCGGCTGCGCGACAAGGGCAACACCGTCCTCGTCGTCGAGCACAAGCCCCAGACCATCGCGATCGCGGACCACGCCGTCGACCTCGGTCCGGGCGCCGGCTCCGCCGGTGGTCGCGTGGTCTACGAGGGCAGCGTCGCGGGGCTCCGCGCGAGCGGGACGCTCACGGGCCGCCACCTCGACGACCGCGCGGCGCTCAAGCCGGCCGTCCGGACGCCGTCGGGCGCCCTGGCGATCCGCGGTGCCAGCGCGCACAACCTGCGCGACGTCGACGTCGACATCCCGCTGGGGGTCCTGGTGGTCGTCACCGGCGTGGCCGGCTCGGGCAAGAGCTCGCTCGTGTACGGCTCGGTGCCCGCGGGGGCCGGCGTCGTGTCCGTGGACCAGACCGGCATCCGCGGGTCGCGCCGCAGCAACCCCGCGACGTACACCGGCCTGCTCGAGCCCATCCGCAAGGCGTTCGCGAAGGCCAACGGCGTGAAGCCCGCGCTGTTCTCCGCGAACTCCGAGGGCGCGTGCCCAGTGTGCAACGGCGCCGGTGTGGTCTACACGGACCTGGCGATGATGGCCGGCGTCGCGACGACGTGCGAGGAGTGCGAGGGCCGCCGCTTCAGCGCGGCGGTGCTCGAGTACCGGCTCGGCGGGCGCGACATCAGCGAGGTGCTGGCGATGCCGGTCGCGGAGGCCCGCGCGTTCTTCGCCGCGGGCGAGGCGCGCACGCCCGCGGCGGCCACGATCCTCGGCCGCCTCGACGACGTCGGTCTCGGCTACCTCACCCTCGGGCAGCCGCTCACCACGCTGTCCGGCGGCGAGCGCCAGCGGATCAAGCTCGCCACACAGATGGCGACGCCGGGCGGCGTCTACGTGCTCGACGAGCCGACGACCGGCCTGCACCTGGCCGACGTCGAGCAGCTGCTCGGCCTCCTGGACCGGCTGGTCGACGGCGGGACCTCCGTGATCGTGGTCGAGCACCACCTCGCCGTGATGGCGCACGCGGACTGGATCATCGACCTGGGCCCGGGAGCCGGCCACGACGGCGGGCGCGTCGTCTTCGAGGGCACACCCGCCGACCTCGTGGCCGGCCGCGCCACCCTGACGGGCCAGCACCTCGCCGACTACGTGGGCGCCTGACCAGGGCGGACGCGGACGGGCCTCACGTCGCGGGCACGAGTCCCGCGTGCTGGAACCGCCACAGGAACGCCGCCATGGCCTGGCGCTCGATGAACGCGCCGGGCCGGAAGGTGCCGTCCGCCCAGCCCGTCGTCACGCCGACCGAGGCCAGCCACGCGATCTCGCCGCAGAACGGGTGGGTGGGGCTGACGTCGACGAAGGGCGTGGTGGTGCACGCCGGGGCGCGCCCGCCGCGGTGGGCGAACCGGTACAGGAACGCCGCCATGGCCTCACGGGTCACCGGCTGCTCGGGGCGGTAGGTACCGTCCGGCCACCCGGTGGTGACCCCCGTGCTCGCCAGCCACGTGATCTCAGGACAGAAGGGGTACGTGGCCGCGACGTCGACGAACGGTGTCGCGGCGCAGCCGGATGCCGCGCCGGAGCCACGCGCGAGGCGGTAGAGGAACGCCGCCATCGCGTCACGGTTCACCGGCGACGTGCTGCGGAACGTGCCGTCCGCGTACCCCGTGGTGATCCCCGAGTCGGTCATCCACTGGACGGGGAGGATGAAGGGGTCCGACCAGTCGACGTCGACGAACCGGAGCACGGGCACCCACGTCGTCGTCATCGTCACGGGGGCGCCGGAGACGTCCGCGAGCACCGTCGCACCGCCCGCGACGGGCGAGTGGACCACGAGCGACCCGGCGATGGCGTCGACCATCGGGCCCACGTCGACGGTGCGGCGCACCGTGCCCGGCGCGGCGAGGTCCGACCACTCCAGCGTCGTCACCACGCCGTTGCCGCGGGAGGTGACGACCTGGTCGCCGTCCACCGCCTCGACCCAGCCCGTGACCGACCGGCTCCGCGGTGCGCCCGCGTACGGGGCGTCGTCGTACCACTGCAGGACACTCGTGCACGTCCCCGGGGTCGTGCAGTCGAACCGCTGCCACATCACCCGCGGGCCGCTGGCGTCGACCACGGAGAAGTAGCTGGAGGGACCGAGCCGCGTGAGGTCGGTGACGGTCGACGCGAGCTCGACCGGCGGACCCACGGGCCCGTCGCGGCCGAGCGGGACGGTGTAGACCGCGAGGCGTTCCGCGGACTCGTCGGGCGCCACCGCGTCCACGATCCACAGCAGGCGCGAGTCCGTGAGCACCCAGTCCGTCACCGAGGGCCACGCGAAGGGTGCCGGCTGCGGCGCGAGCGTCCAGAGCTCGTGCTCGGTGCCGTCGGCCCGCTCGAACAGGCGCAGCCCCGCGTAGTCCCCGCCCCACGTGTCGGAGGCGAGCAGCCACTGCGACGTCAGCGCCAGCACGCCGCCCGCCACGTCCTGCGGCGTCGCCCACGCCGGCGTCGTCGTGGTCCCGTCGGGCGCCCGGAGCGCGAGCCGCCCGTCGCCCGCCCGCGTGTACGCCAGCGTGCCGGCGTGCTCCGCGAAGCGGGTGTAGCCGGCGCTGAGCGCGACCACCTCGGCGTCGCCGAGCGCGGTCCCGCCCGGGCCCGTCGTCATGGGGCGCCGGTAGATCGCCTCGGTGTCGCGCGGGGTGTCGGCGAAGTACACGGCGTCGTCCGCGAGGAGGGCGCCGTCCACCGTCCCGAGC
>JAEWYD010000055.1 GCA_023462275.1 Actinomycetes bacterium | reverse complement strand
GGCCCCGGTCCGCACGGCGCCCGCGGCGACGGCCGTCACGGCCCACCCCGCCTTCACCGGCTGACCCGCCGACCCGGCTCGCGGCCCTCGGTCGCGTCCGGTGCGAGGATCGGGGCGTGACCGACCCGATGCGCTCCGCCGTGGCCGAGTCGGTGCACGTGCCGCTCCTCATCGTGCTGGGCGGCCTGCCCGGTGTGGGCAAGACGACCCTGGCCCGCGGGCTCGCGCGCGACCTGAGCGCCGTGCACGTGCGGGTCGACTCGATCGAGGAGGCGCTGCGCCGCTCGGGCCCCACGGCCCCGGACGCCGGCTACCGCGTCGCCTACGCCGTCGCGCTCGACAACCTGCGCGCCGGGCACTGGGTGATCGCGGACGCCGTGAACCCGCTCGCCCTGACGCGTGAGGCCTGGCGGGCCGTGGGCGAGGCCGCGACGGCGCCGGTCGTCGAGATCGAGGTGGTCTGCTCCGACCCCGACGTCCTGCGCACGCGCGTCGAGACGCGCACCGCCGACATCCCCGGCTTCCCCCTGCCGACGTGGGACGACGTGGTGAACCGCCACTACGAGCCGTGGGAGCCGGAGCCGGAGCGCGTCGACACGGCCGGCACACCGCCGGACGTCGCCGTCCGGCAGGCGCTCACCGCGATCCTGCGGGTCCAGGCCGCCGGCTGACCCGGCCCGCGCTCACTCGGCGGGGACGCCGGGCAGCTCGGGCATCCGCGCCGCGATGTCGGTGCGGTGGTGCGAGCCCCGCAGGGTGATGCGGTCGACCCCCGCGTACGCCACGGCCCGGGCCGCCTCGACGTCCGCCCCGAGCCCGACGACCGAGAGCACCCGGCCCCCGGCCGAGACCACGGCGCCGTCGTCGGTTGCCGCGGTCCCGGCGTGCAGCACGTGGACGTCCGGCACCTCCTCGGCGTCGGCGAGGCCCTCCACGACGTCCCCCGCCCGCACGGTGCCGGGGTAGCCGAAGGCCGCGACCACCACCGTGACGGCCGCCTCGGGGCGCCAGCGCAGGGCGGGCATCTGGTCGAGCCGGCCGAGCGCGGCCGCGTGCAGGAGCTCGGCGAGCGGCGTGCCGAGCCGGGCGAGGACCACCTGGGTCTCCGGGTCGCCGAAGCGCACGTTGAACTCGACGACGCGCAGGCCGCGGCTCGTCAGCGCGAGGCCGCAGTAGAGGACGCCGCTGAAGGGCGTGCCGCGGCGGTGCATCTCGTCGACGGTCGGCTGGGCGACGCGCGCCACGACCTCCTCGACCAGGCCCGCCGGCGCCCACGGCAGCGGCGAGTAGGCACCCATGCCGCCCGTGTTCGGGCCGGCGTCGCCGTCGAGCGCACGCTTGAAGTCCTGAGCCGGGGCGAGCGGGACCACCGTGGTGCCGTCGCACACGCAGAACAGGGAGACCTCGGGGCCGTCCAGGTACTCCTCGACGAGGACCGTCGCCCCAGCGCGGCGCTCGAGGCACCCGCGGGCGTGGGCGAGCGCCTCGTCGCGGTCGGACGTCACCACGACGCCCTTCCCGGCGGCCAGCCCGTCGTCCTTGACCACGTACGGGGCGCCGAAGGCGTCGAGCGCCTCCGCGACCTCGGCCTCCGTGGTGCACACGTGCGCCATCGCCGTCGGGACGCCCGCGCCCGCCATGACCTCCTTGGCGAAGGCCTTGGAGCCCTCGAGCGTCGCGGCGGCCGCGCTCGGCCCGAAGCACGCGATGCCGGCCGCGCGGACGGCGTCGGCCACGCCGGCGACCAGCGGCGCCTCCGGCCCGACGACGACGAGGTCGGCGGCGAGCGCGGTGGCCAGCTCCGCGACCGCGGCGCCGTCGTTCGCGTCGACGTCGTGCAGGGTGGCGAGCGCGCCGATGCCGGGGTTGCCCGGTGCGGCGTGCAGCTCGTGCCCGCCCTCCGTGGCACCGCCGAGCGCGCGGACGATGGCGTGCTCGCGCGCGCCCGAACCGATGACCAGGATCCTCACGGGCGGTCAGCCTATCGGCGCGCGCGGCCGACGGCGGCGTGCGACCGGCGTGGTGTGCGACCGGCGTGGTGCGCGGCGACTGCGTGTCCAGGGCGACCCAGCGCGGCTCAGGGCAGCAGCTCGTGCCGCACGATCGTCGCGTCGCGGCCGGGACCGACGCCGATGGCGGAGATCCGGGTACCGCTCATCTCCTCCAGCGCCAGGACGTACCGCTGGGCGTTGGCCGGCAGGTCCTCGAACGTGCGGCACTCGGTGATGTCCTCCCACCAGCCGTCGAGCTCCTCGAACACCGGCGTGGCGTGGTGGAAGTCCGACTGGCCCGAGGGCATCTCGTCGAACCGGCGGCCGTCGACGTCGTACGCGACGCAGACCGGCACCTTCTCCAGGCCCGTCAGCACGTCCAGCTTGGTGAGCACCAGGTCCGTGAGTCCGTTGATGCGGCCCGAGTAGCGGGCGACGACGGCGTCGTACCAGCCGCAGCGGCGCGGCCGGCCGGTCGTGACGCCGTACTCGCCGCCGGTCTTGCGCAGCCACTCGCCGGTGTCGTCGTGCAGCTCGGTGGGGAACGGGCCCTCGCCGACGCGGGTCGTGTACGCCTTGATCACGCCGACCACGCGGTCGATGCGGGTGGGGCCGACGCCGGAGCCCGTGCAGGCACCGCCCGCCGTCGCGCTCGAGGAGGTGACGAACGGGTAGGTGCCGTGGTCGACGTCGAGCATGGTCGCCTGGCCCGCCTCGAAGAGGACGACCTTGCCGTCGTCGAGCGCGTCGTTGAGCAGCAGGGGCGTGTCCTGGACCATCGGGCGCAGCCGGTCCGCGTAGGCCAGCAGCGCTTCCATGGTCTCCTCGACCGTGATCGCGCGCCGGTTGTAGACCTTCACGAGCAGGTGGTTCTTCTGGTCGAGGGCCCCCTCGACCTTCTGCGCGAGGATGTGCTCGTCGAAGAGGTCCTGGATACGGACGCCGACGCGGTTGATCTTGTCCGCGTACGCGGGCCCGATGCCGCGGCCCGTGGTGCCGATGCGGCGCTTGCCGAGGAACCGCTCGCTCACCTTGTCGATGGTCTGGTGGTACGGCGCGATGACGTGGGCGGCGGAGCTCACCACGAGGCGCGACGTGTCCACGCCGCGGACGTCGAGCGCGTCGATCTCCGCGAACAGCACCGCCAGGTCCACGACGACGCCGTTGCCGATCACGGGCGTGACGCCCGGCGAGAGGATGCCCGACGGCAGCAGGTGCAGCGCGTACTTCTCGCCGTCGATGACGACCGTGTGGCCGGCGTTGTTGCCGCCGTTGAACTTGACCACGTAGTCGACCCGACTGCCGAGCTGGTCGGTGGCCTTGCCCTTGCCCTCGTCGCCCCACTGGGCGCCGAGCACGACGACGGCTGGCATGACCTACCTCCACGACGTTGACGCGATCGGCCGCACCGAGGCTACCCGCTCGGGCGGCCGAGCCGCGGGCGTGCACGCGGCGTGGACGCGGTGGCCACGCGGCGTGGGCACGCCAGCGCGGCCCGACCGTTCGGCGTGCGGGTCCGCAGGGCCCTGGCTAGAGTCGGGTGACCCCCCGGGCACGCCCCCATCCCCGGACCCAGGAAGCAGTCGATGTTCGAGATCGCGACTTCACCGACGACGACGACCGTCGCCATCTCGGGTGACCTGGACCTCCTCGCCCGCGAGCAGTTCCCCGGCATCGCGGCGCGCGTCACCGGCCTGCGCCGGCAGCTGCTCGTGCTCGACATGTGCGGCGTGACCTTCATGGACTCCACCGGCGCGGCCTTCGTCATCTCGCTGGCGGACGCCTCACGCAAGCGCGGCGGGGCCACGGTGCTGCGCGGGTGCAGCGAGCGCGACCTCTTCGTGCTCGAGGTGTGCGGCGCGCTCGAGCTGTTCCGGATCGACACCGAGCACCGGTGCGCGACCGCGGACGGCGGCAGCGCACTGACGCCGCAGCCCGTGCCCACCCGCTAGCCGGTCGCACCGGCTCGGTCCGCCGGGTCAGGCCTCCGCGTCCGCCGTCCGGGCGTCGGCGGACTCGACGTCCGCGAGCAGCTGCGCGGCCGGACCGCCGAAGTCGCGGGGGCGCACGCGCGCCCACACGAGCTTCCCGTCGCCGGACGGGCGCCAGCCCCAGTCACCGAGGCGCTCGACGATGCGCATGCCGAACCCGCCGACGCGACCCGGGTGGCCGTCGGTGCTCACCGGGGGCGCCGGGTTGGCGTCCTCCACCTCGATGCGCAGCCCGTCGCCCGTGTCGAACAGCCGCAGCACCACGTGGCCCCAGCCGTGCATGACGGCGTTCGCGACGAGCTCGGAGACCACCAGCTCGGCGCTCGCCGCGCCCGGGATGCCCCAGGCCGCGCACGTGCGCAGCACCGCGTGCCGGGCGCGCCCGATCGAGGCCGGCTCGCTCGGCAGCGACCAGCGTCGACGCCGGGGCGCCTCGCTGCCGGACGGCAC
>JAEWYD010000054.1 GCA_023462275.1 Actinomycetes bacterium | reverse complement strand
GTGAGCGCGCCCCGAACGGCCGCGGCGGCACGCTCGAGGGCGCGGGTCCGAGCCCCGAAGGGCGTCGCGGCGGGCCAGAGGGCCGCGGGCGACGCCGCGGGAATCGGCCGCGTCGGGACCGAGCCGTCCGCTGGGGCCTCCTCCGCCCACGCCAGGCGCTCGAGCCGCACGAGGCCCTCGTCACCCGCCGCGAGCACCTCGGTGAGGAACACCGAGAGCTCGGCCGGCTTGACGCCGTCGCGCCACCGGGACGCGGCCAGCAGCAGGTGTCGCGCCGCGCGCGTCACCGCGACGTACGCGAGCCGCCGCTCCTCGGCGAGCTGGTGCGCCGTGTTCGCGTCGGCATACTCCGCGAGCCGGCGGCCGACGTCGGCGAGGTCCTCCGCGCCGTCGAGCGCGACGTCGGGCACGTGCTCGCGATCGCCCCGCAGCGCCGTCGGCAACGCGCCGCGATCCTTGGTCCAGCCGGCCCTCGCCGCCACGGGGAACGACCCGCGCACGAGTCCCGGCACGGCCACGACGTCCCACTCGAGGCCCTTCGCCGCGTGGACGGTGAGGAGCTGGACCGCCTCGGGGTCGAGCTCGGTCACGGGCGCCTCGAGGCCCCGCTCCTCCGCGCGCGCGGCGGCGAGCCAGGCCAGGAAGGCACCCAGCGTGCCGCCCTCCTCGGAGTCGAACTCGGCGGCGACACCGCGGAAGGCGTCCAGGTGCGCGCGCGGCACGGCCGACGCCGCGCGGACCGCCACCTCGATGTCGAGCCCGAGCAGGCGCTCCGCCTCGCCCGCCAGGTCCGCCACCGAGAGGTAGGTGAGCCCGCGCAGCCGCCGCAGCACCCCCGCCAGGTCGTCCAGCCGCTCGCGGCCGGCCGCCGAGAGGATCCGGCCGTGCGCGCTCACCCAGCCTGCGGGCGGCAGGTCGTCGAGCGCGTCGACGATGCTCCGCTCCGCGTGGGGCCCGACCGCGCCCGCGTGCGCCCGCGCCAGCTCGGCCGACCAGTCGGCGAGGGCGTGCAGGTCGGCGAGGCCCAGTCGCGCCCGGGGACCCGTGAGGAGTCGCATGAGCGAGTCGCCGCGCGACGGGTCGTGCGCGGCCTCGAGGGCGGCCACGAGGTCGACGACCTCCGGGGTGTCGAGGAGGCCCCCGAGGCCCACGACCTCAACCGGCAGACCGGCGTCGAGCAGCGCGGCGTGGAGCACCGGGAACTGGGCGCGCCGGCGGCAGAGCACGGCCGCGGTGGTCCCGGGTCGGCGGCGCTCCGCCACGAACGCGGCGACGAGGGCCGCCTCCTCCTCCAGCGTCTCCGTGACCGCGACCGCGACCTCGCCCGGCCCGGCGTCCGGCCGCGGGCCGAGGGTCTCGAGCGTGAGGTGGGCCCGCGCCGCGACGTCGGCCCGCAAGGGCTCGGCCAGCGCGTTGGCGGCGGCGAGCACGGCGGCGTCGTTGCGGAAGGACGTCGATAGGGCCAGGACGCGGGCGGGCGCCCCGTGCGCGGCGGGGAACTGCCCCGGGAAGCGCTCGAGGCCGCCGGCGCTGGCACCGCGCCAGCCGTAGATCGACTGGTGCGGGTCCCCGACGGCCGTGACGGGGTGCCCGACGCCGGGCCCGGCGCCGTCACCGAAGAGGTGGCGGAGCAGGGTCAGCTGGGCGACCGAGGTGTCCTGGTACTCGTCCAGGAGGACGACGCCGAACCTCGCCCGCTCGCCGACGCCGACCTCGGGGACCTCCCGGGCCAGGCGGGCCGCGAGCGCCACCTGGTCGGCGAAGTCCATGACGTCCTGCGTCCGCTTGCGCTCGACGAAGGCCTCGACGAGGTCCATCAGGCGGCCGCGGAGCACGAGCGACTCGCGGAGCTCGCGGACAGTGCGCCCCGGCCCGCGGGCGGAGCCGGCAGGCAGCGCGTCCAGTGTCTCGACCCACGCCGCCACGCACGCGCGGACGTCGTCGGGCCCGACGAGGTGCTCGGCGAGCGCACCGGCCAGGTCGAGGACCGCGGCCGTCACGGTGCTCGGCGCGAGGTCGACCTCCAGGTCGGTCGCCCAGTGCTCGACGACGTCGTGCGCGAGCTGCCACCGGGCCGCCTCGCCCAGCAGGCGCGCGGAGGGCTCCACGCCGATCCGCAGCGCGTGCTCGGAGACGATGCCGGCGGCGTAGGAGTTGTAGGTTGCGATCGTCGGCGCCACCAGCGCCTCCGCGGGCGCCGAGACGCGGCCGAGGGCGCGGTCCAGGGCCCGCAGCCGCCGTCGCACGCGGTCCGCGAGCTCGCCGGCCGCCTTCCGGGTGAAGGTGAGACCGAGCACGCGGTCCCGCTCGACGAGCCCGTTCGCGACCAGGTAGACGACGCGCGCCGTCATGGTCTCCGTCTTGCCGGAGCCCGCCCCGGCGACGACGAGGAGCGGCTCCAGGGGCGCCTCGATGACGGCGACCTGCTCCGGGGTGGGCAGGGGACGACCGATCAGGGCGGCGATCGTGAGGGCGTCGAGCGTCATGCGCCCACCACCCGCCCCTCGGGCTGCAGCGGGCACGACCGCGCCACGGGACAGGTGCGGCAGAGCTGGTTCCCGGACGCCGCGACCGCGGAGCGGCTGACGACCTCGGCCACCTCGTCGATGAGCTCGTGCGCCCACTCCGGGTCGGCCGCCTGCGGGAGGGCGACCTGGTCGCGCCGGGTGAACGCGCGGTTGGCCGTGCCGACGTAGACGAGCGCGGCACCGCCGGAGGGCGCGCCCCCGGTGACGTCGTCGAAGGCCCCCGCCTCGACGGCGACCTGGTACGCCCCGAGCTGGGCGTGCCGTTCCGCCTCGCTCACGGGCACGGCCGACCGGCCGGTCTTGAGGTCCACGACGCGCACGCGCTCCGCGCCGTCCTCCCCTCGGACCCGCTCGAGCCGGTCGACGACCCCGCGCAGGAGCACCCGCCCGACCTCGACCGCGAACTCCCGCTCGACGGCGACCACCTCCGGGGCGTCACGCAGGTAGGCAGCGAGGTGGCGGATCATGCCGTCGGCACGCCGCCGCTGGCGGGCACCGACCCAGCCGTCCGGCAGCTCGAGCTCGTGCCAGCGCTCCTCCAGGGCGCGGGCGAGCTCCTCCTGCGTGCCGCGCGGCAGCTCGGCCGCGACGGCGTGGACGAGCGTGCCCAGGGACTGCTCGGCCGAGTCGGCGGCGGTGCCGCCCGCGGCCTCCAGCGCCCACCGCAGCGCGCACGTCCAGGCCGACTCGAGCTTGGACGGGGAGAGGGGGATCCGCGCGTCCTCGGGCCAGAGCGGCTCCGACGTCGACAGCTCCGGGACGCCGTACCAGGCGGCGGGATCGGCGCCCGCTACGTCGGCGCGGGCCAGTCGCGCCAGCAGGCGGGCGGCGGGATGGCCCGCCCCGGCGGCGGACGCCCCGGCCCCGTGGTCGGCGTCCCCGGGCTCACCGCCCAGGTCCTGCTCGAGCCACGAGCGCGCGTGCGCGACGAC
>JAEWYD010000053.1 GCA_023462275.1 Actinomycetes bacterium | reverse complement strand
GGGCGGAGGTGCCCGCCGCGCGGCTCGTCGAGCGGCTGGCCGCGCTCGGGGTCGACGTGCCGCTCGCGGACGTGGCCGATGCCACCGCCGGGTCGCCCGGGACGATCGCCCTGGTGCTCGACGGCGCGGTGGCGCCGGCCGGTGGGTACGTCCTCGAGGTCGCCACCGACCACGTCGCGATCGTCGCCCCCGACGCCGGCGGCCTGCACCACGGCGTCGCGACGCTGCTCCAGCTGGTCGAGCCGGCGGGCGCGCCGTCGTCGGCCGTCGCGCGCCCCGGCCCGGTTCGCCCTGACCCCGTTCGCTCCGACCCCGTTCGCTCCGCCCTGGTCCGGCCTGCCCTCGTGACGGACGCCCCACGGTTCGGCTGGCGCGGGCTCATGCTCGACGTCGCGCGGCACTTCCACCCCGTCGCCACGGTGCGCACGCTGCTGGACGTCATGGCGGACCTGCGCCTCGGCGTCCTGCACGTGCACCTGACCGACGACCAGGGCTGGCGCCTGGACCTGCCGTCGCACCCCGAGCTCGTCGCCCGATCGGGCGGCACCGCCGTCGACGGCGACCCCGGCGGGGCGTACTCGGCGGCCGACTGGGCCCAGATCCAGGCGTACGCGGCCTCGCGGGGCATCGTCGTGATCCCGGAGATCGACCTGCCCGGGCACGTCAACGCGGCGCTGCACGCGCTGCCGGAGCTCAACCTGGACGGCGTCGCGCCCGCCCCGTACACCGGCATCGAGGTCGGCTTCTCGGGACTGCGCCCGGACCTGCCCGCGACCGCGCCGTTCGTCCGCGACGTGCTCGCCGACGTCGCCGCCATGACCGCCGGGCCCTACGTCCACGTGGGCGGCGACGAGGCGCTGAGCATGCCCGACGCCGACTATCGCGCGCTCGTCGCCCTGGCGCTCGACGCCGTGCGGGCCGCGGGCCGGACGCCGGTGGGCTGGCAGGAGGTGGCGCGGGCGGACCTGCCGGCGGGCGCCGTCGTGCAGTATTGGGACGAGCGGGCCGACGCCGACGCACGGGCGGCGATCGCGGCAGCGGCCGAGGGCGGGGCCCAGGTGCTCCTGTCCCCGGCGACCCGCGCCTACCTGGACATGAAGTACGACGCCTCGACGACGCTCGGCCTGGAGTGGGCCGGGCACATCGAGCTGCGGGACGCCTACGAGTGGGAGCCGCTCGAGGTGCTGCCGGAGGTGCCCGCGGAGGCGGTGGTCGGCGTTGAGGCGGCCGTGTGGGCCGAGACGGTGCGCACGACGGACGACCTGTTCACGCTGCTGCTCCCGCGGCTCGCGGCGTTCGCCGAGGTGGCGTGGTCGGCGCCCGACGCCCGCGACTGGGCGAGCTTCGCCGAGCGCCTGCGGCCCCTTGCCGAGCGCTGGACCCGCGCCGGCCTGGCCTGGCACCACACCCCGCAGCTCCCCTGGTAGCCCGCGCGCGCTGCCAGCCCGCTGGGAGCATGGCCGGGTGGGGGTGCACGTCGGGACGTCGGGCTGGAGCTACGGCCACTGGCACGGCGAGCTGTACCCGCACGGCGGCCCGCCGCACGAGCGCCTCGCCCGCTACACGGCCGAGTTCGGCACCGTCGAACTCAACGCCAGCTTCTACCGCTGGCCGCGGCCGGAGGCGTTCGCGTCGTGGCGCCGCCGCCTGCCGCCCGGGTTCCTCATGTCGGTCAAGGCGCCACGGGGCATGACCCACGCCCGTCGCCTCTACGCGCCCGAGGTGTGGCTGGAGCGCGTCGCCGCCGGCTGGCACGAGCTCGGCGACCGTCGCGCCGTTCTCCTGGTCCAGCTTCCGCCGACGCTCGAGCGCGACGACGCCCGGCTCGACTGGTTCCTGGCCCGCGTGCCGCCGTGGATCCGCGTCGCGGTGGAGATGCGCCACCCCAGCTGGCACGCCGACGACGTCGCGCGCCTCCTCGAGCGGCACGGCGCGGCCTACGTCGTCATGAGCGGCGCCGGGCTCCCGTGCCGGCTGCTCGTCACGGCGCCGTTCGCGTACGTGCGGCTGCACGGCCCGGACCACCAGCACCTCTACGGCGGCTCCTACACGGGCGACGACCTGCGCTGGTGGGCCGACCGCATCGGCGAGTGGACGGCGTCGGGCACGGAGGTGTTCGCCTACTTCAACAACGACGGCGACGCGAACGCCGTGCGCAACGCGCGCACGCTGCGGGGCCTGCTCGGCTCGTGAGACCTCCGGTGGCCGACGACGCCGCCCCGACCGATCCTGGAGGCGTCGACGTCCCCTCCACCCACCGAGGACGAGCCATGACCGCGACCACTCCTGAGCCCGTGGTGTCGGGCGTCCCCTACGCCGTGCTCGACGTCGACGGCCGCGAGCCGCGCGAGCTGGCGGAGTTCACCGGCGAGGTCCGCTTCGCGCTCGCCGGGAAGACCGGCCGGCACGAGGTCGTCGGCCTCGGGCAGGAGCTCGACGGCCACGTGCGCTTTCACCAGAAGGCGACGCCGGGTGGCAAGGACGTCCGGGTGTGGTCGGTGCGGGCCGTCGACGGCGGCGGGTTCGTCGCGTCCGCCGACTGAGCTGAGCCGCCGGCTGAGCTGAGCCGCCGGCTGAGCAGCCCTGCCGACCGAGGAGGCTGCGGCTGTCAGTCGGGGAGGGGCTCGTCGTGGCGGAAGCGGTGGGGCTCCAGAGCGCCCGGCATCGCGGCCGCGCCCGGACCGCCGGCCTCGAGCCAGCCGCGCAGCTCGCCGGTGAGCCCGTCCCCCGCCAGCTGCTGGAACCAGACGGGCGCGACACCGGCCCGTCGGCACGCGCCGGTGGGCCGGGCGACGACGACGTCGCCGCGCTCGCACTCGTCGAGGCACTCCACGAGCGTGAGGCGAGCGACGCCGTCGGCGGCCAGCTGCTCGAGGCGGGCCAGCTGCTCCGCGCGCGGCCCCTCGCCGGGGCCGAGGCTCTCGCCCGCGCAGAGGCTGCAGGCGGTCAGGCCGGGGCGGGCGGCGTCGTCGGTCACCGCGGAAGAGTACGCAGGCGCGACGCGATCCGCCGACCGCGGCGCCCCACTTCACCCGTCGCTGCCACCTCCCGCGCGCGCTGCCACATGACGCGACCGCTGCCCCCTGAGAGGCAGCGGTCGCGTCGAACCGGCAGCGGTGCCGCCGAGCGGCAGCGCTCGACCGAGGGCCGGCGGCCCCCTCAGCCCGCCGCCCCGCACAGGGCCGTGTCCACGGCGTCGGACACGTGCGTCACCATGTCGAGCGACGTCGGCAGCGCGGTCACCGCGACCACGGCGCTGCGGCCGTCCTGGGTGACGAGGTTGCGCGTCTCGAAGCCCTGGATGTCACCGCCGTGCCCCCACGCCTCGCCGCCGCAGGACAGCTCGTGCCGCGCGAGCCCGAGCCCGTACTCCCAGTCGCCGCTGGGCTCGAAGCCCGGCGCCGGGACCGTCGTCATCATCGCCGCCTGCTGCGCCGGCTGGAGCAGCTCGCCCCCGACGAGCGCCTCGAGGAAGCGTCGCAGGTCGTCCGGGCTGGAGATGAGCTGGCCGGCCGCCCAGCCGAAGGACGGGTCCATCTCGGTGAGGTCGACCCAGGCCGCGCCGGGCGCCGTCGCGACGTACCCGTGCGGGTGGCGGCCGTCGATCGTCTGGACGCCGGTCTGCGGCCACGAGGTGTCGCGCAGCCCCAGGGGCTCGATGATGCGGCGCGTGATCTCCTCCCCGATGGGCCGGTGCGTCACCCGCTCCACGACCAGGCCGAGCAGCACGTAGTTGGTGTTGCTGTACTCCCACGCGGTGCCGGGCGCGAACGACGGCGGCCTGGTGAGCGCGGCGTCGACGAGCGCGCGGGGGTCGAGGTAGTCGTGCGCGCGGTCGACCAGATCCTGCTGGCCGGTGAACACGACCTCGTCGTAGTCCGGCAGCCCGGACGTCTGCTGCAGCAGCTCGTGAATGGTGACCGCGCCGCCGTCGTTCCCGTTGCCGCGGACGACGCCGGGCAGGTAGGTCTCGACCGGCGCCTCGAGATCGATCTTCCCCTCGCCCACCAGCTGGAGCACGACGACGGCCGTGAACGTCTTGGTGTTGCTGCCGATGCGGACGCGGCCGTCGGTGGGCACGCGACGCTTGGTCTCCAGGTCGCCGACGCCGGCGGTGTAGTCGCGGACCCGGCCGTCGACCGTGCGGACGGACGCGAGGGCACCGGGGAACCCGTCCTGGGTGACGAGCGCGTCGAGCGCGCCCTGGACGGCGT
>JAEWYD010000052.1 GCA_023462275.1 Actinomycetes bacterium | reverse complement strand
CGCGTGCGCCGCCGACGGGCGGACGGGCGGCGACTTCGAGGTGATGTACGTGGTCCCCGGCGAGGGCGGCCCCGGCGCTCCCGACGCCCCCGCCGCCGACGACGTGGGGGACGCGCTGCGCGACCGGCTCTCCGCCGTCGGGGAGTCGGTCGCCGTCGTGGGCGGGGAGGGCATCTGGCAGGCCCACGTGCACACCGACGACCCGCTGGCGGCCGTGGCCGCCGCCGGGCTCGTGGGTCGGCGCGCGACCCAGGTCCGCGTGCGTCACCTGGCGAGCCAGTCGGGCGTGCACGGGGCGCACCGACCCCGCCTCGGCCTCGTGACCGTGACCGGGTCGCCCGCCCTGACGGCCGACCTGGCGCGGGCGGGCGCCGTCGTCGTGCTCGTCGCCCCGGGGGAGGCGGCGGGTCCCGAGGTCGAGCGGGCCGTGGACGACACGGGCGCCGACCGGGTGCTGCTGCTCGCCGCCGACGGCCTGCTGCCGGCTGCCGTGGCGAGGGACGTGCGTGCCGTCCGCGACCTGACCGAGGCGCAGGTGGTGGCCGGCGCCGCCACGCTGGCGAGCCTGGACCCCGAGCTGGACGACGCGCGCCGGGCCGAGGAGGTGCTCGCAGCCGTCGAGGCCGTGCGCACGGTCGAGGTGCCGGAGGGCACCTTCCCGGACGAGGCGGCGTCGGCGGCGCGCAGCCTGCTCGCCGAGCCGTGCGCCCTCCTCACGGTGCTGCCGGCCGCCGCGGCGCCCGAGCCCGTGGTAGCCGCGGTGCTCGCCGTCGCGGCCGAGCGCGGGGTGGAGGCCGTCGTCCTGCCGACGGGCGCACCGGGCGCCCGGGTGGTCCTGGGGGCGGAGTGAGCGGGTCCGGCGCCGCGCCCTCGGCCGAGCTGCTCACGCGACCCCTGGGGCGCCTCGTCGGCGCGAAGACCGCCGGCGCCCTCGACGCGCTCGGCGTCCGCACGGTCGGGGACCTGCTGCGCTACTACCCGCGCCGCTACTCAGACCCGGGCACCATGACGGACATCGGCTCGCTGCGCCGGGGCGAGCACGTCACCGTCTCCGCCCGGGTCAAGCAGTGCACGGTGCGCACCATGCGCAGCCGCGGCGGGGTGGTCCTGGAGGCGCTCGTCACCGACGGCGTCCGGACGCTGTCCCTCACGTTCTTCGCCAAGCACCAGGGCAGCCTGCGCCGGCACGAGGACCGGTTGCGGCCGGGCCGCCTCGGGTTCTTCACGGGGACCGTGGGCGAGTACCGGGGCCAGGCGCAGCTCGTGCACCCGGACTACACGCTCGTGGGCGTGGACGCCGACGACGAGGACGCCGCCGCGGCCGACGCCGGGCGCCCGACACCGATCTACCCGGCGAGCTCGGCGATCCCGAGCTGGCGCATCGCGGCGGCCGTGCGCACGGTCCTCGACCCGCTGCAGCCCGCCGAGGTCCCCGACCCGCTGCCGGAGGCGGTCCTGGCGCGGCAGGGGCTGGTCGACCTGCACACGGCGCTGCACCTCGTGCACCGGCCGTCGACGACGGCGGACTGGCGCCGCGCCCAGGAGCGCCTCCGGTACGAGGAGGCGTTCGTCCTGCAGGCCGCGCTGGCGCGGCGCCGGCTCGAGCTGGCGGGGCAGGACGCCGTCGCCCGTCGCGGCCGGGCCGACGGGCTGCTGGCGGCCTTCGACAACCGCCTCCCGTTCCGCCTGACCGAGGGTCAGGGCGTCGTGGGTGCGGAGATCGCCGCCGACCTGGCGCGGCCACGGCCGATGCAGCGGCTGCTCCAGGGCGAGGTCGGCTCCGGCAAGACCGTGGTCGCTCTGCGCGCGATGCTGCAGGTCGTCGACTCGGGCGGCCAGGCAGCCCTGCTGGCCCCGACCGAGGTGCTCGCGGCGCAGCACCTGCGGACGCTGCGCGCGCTGCTCGGCCCGCTCGCGGAGGAGGGCATGCTGGGCGGCGCGGACGTCGCCACGCGGGTGGCGCTCGTGACCGGCTCGCAGACCGCGTCGGCGCGCAAGGCCGCGCTGCTCGACGCCGCGTCCGGCCGCGCCGGGATCGTCGTCGGCACGCACGCCCTGCTCGGCGAGCACGTCCAGTTCGCCGATCTGGGACTCGTCGTCGTCGACGAGCAGCACCGCTTCGGCGTCGAGCAGCGCGACGAGCTGCGCTCCCGCGCCGGGACGCCGCCGCACCTGCTCGTCATGACCGCGACACCCATCCCGCGAACCGTCGCGATGACGGTGTTCGGCGACCTCGAGGTCTCGACCCTCACGCAGGTCCCGGCGGGCCGTGCCGGCGTCTCGACGCACGTCGTGCCCGCCGAGAACGCGCGGTGGCTCGACCGCACGTGGCGCCGCGTGCGCGAGGAGGTCGACGCGGGGCACCGCGCGTACGTCGTCTGCCCGCGCATCGACCCGGGCGACGCGGACGCCGCGGCGGACGACGCCGACCTGGTCGACGCCGACGACGCAGGCCCGGACGGCGCGCTGCTCGGACCCGAGCGCCCGCGCCCGCTGCGCGCCGTCCTCGAGGTCGCCGAGGAGCTGGCGCGCACCCCGGCGCTGGCGGGCGTGCGCGTCGGTGTCCTGCACGGCCGGCTGGCACCGGCGGAGAAGGACGACGCGATGGCGCGGTTCGGCTCGGGCGACCTGCAGGTCCTCGTGTCGACGACGGTCGTCGAGGTGGGCGTCGACGTCCCGGAGGCCACCGTCATGGTGGTGCTCGACGCCGACCGCTTCGGCCTGTCCCAGCTGCACCAGCTGCGCGGGCGGGTGGGGCGGGGGAGCGCGCCGGGCCTGTGCCTGCTCGTCTCCGGAGCCCCGGCCGGGACGGACGCGGCGACGCGCGTGGAGACGCTGGCGCGCACCACCGACGGCCTGGAGATCGCGCAGGTGGACCTCGAGCTGCGGCGGGAGGGGGACGTGCTCGGCGCGTCCCAGTCGGGCGCCGGCAGCTCGCTGCGGCTGCTCCGGGTGGTGCGCGATGCGGACGTCATCCTCACGGCCCGCGACGACGCGGTCGCCGTCGTGCGGGAGGACCCCGACCTCGCAGGGCACCCGGCGCTGCGGCAGGCGATCGAGGCGTGGGTCGACCCGGGGCGCGAGGAGTTCCTCGAGCGCGCCTGAGCCGCCGGTCCCGCGGGGCTCCCAGGTGACCGCCGTACGCTGGCGCCGTGGCAGCAGCTCCCGCGGCGATCCGCGCGAAGGACCTCCTCGTCGGCTACGGTGCGGGGCCGGTCTGCGCACCCGTGTCGTTCACCCTCGCGCGCGGCAAGGCGTTGGCGCTCGTCGGGGCCAACGGCTCCGGCAAGTCCACCGTCCTGCGCACGGTGCTCGGCCTCCTGGAACCGGTCGAGGGCGACGTGCGCGTCTTCGGGGAACCGGTCGACGAGCGCGACGCCGCCTTCCGCCGCAACGTGGCCAGCGTGCTCGACGACGACGCGTGGTTCCCGGCGCTCACCGTCGCGGAGCACCTCGACCTGACCGCGCGGGGGCACGGCGTCACCGACGCCGAGTCGCTCGTCGACGACCTGCTCGAGGAGTTCGGTCTCGACGAGCACGCGACGGCGATGCCCGTCGCCCTGTCGTCCGGCCAGCGGCGCCGGCTGCTCCTCGCGTCGGCGTTCGCGCGGCCCCGCGCGATGCTCGTGCTGGACGAGCCCGAGCAGCGGCTCGACACCGCCATGCGCGAGGCCCTGGCCGAGCGCCTCGTCGCCGAGAAGGAGGCGGGCGGCACGGTGCTGCTCGCGTCCCACGACCCGGACCTGGTGCTGGCCGTGGCCGACCGCGCCGTCGTCGTGGGGGAGGACGCGTGCCCGGTCGTCTCGCCGGCCGCGGCCGCCCGGGTCATCGGGCGGACCGCGCAGTGAGCGATCTCCTCCTCGGCCCCGAGGCCGGGCCGGCCCCGTCGGCGCGCACCGTCCGCCGCTGGACGACCGCGACGGCGAACCGGCACGGCGGCGCGCGACTCGGGGACCTGCTCAGCGACCTCTACTACGCGCTCATCACGTCGGCGATCGGCTTCGGGATGGCCGTCGGCGTCGCGGGGAACCTCCGCAGCGGGCTCCCGGACGCCCCCGCGCACGGCACCGGTCCCAACCTCGTCTCCGTCGTGTCGTGGGCGCTCGTCGCGGGACTCGGCGCCGTGCTGTCGCTGGCGGGTCGGCTCGGCCCCGTCGGCGTCGGCGGCGCGGAGGCGACCTGGCTGCTCGGCCTGCCCGTCGGGCGCCGCGGCCTGCTC
>JAEWYD010000051.1 GCA_023462275.1 Actinomycetes bacterium | reverse complement strand
GATGGACGAGGCCGTGCCCGCGGCGATCCGCACCGCGCGGCCGCTCGCGCTGCCCGCGGCCCGCAGCGAGGTGGAGGTGCTGGCCGCGCTGCGGGCCGTCGCGGCGGAGAACCGCCCGCTGACGTCGATGATCGGGCTCGGGTACCACGGCACGCACACGCCCGCCGTCATCCGCCGGAACGTCCTGGAGAACCCGGGCTGGTACACGTCGTACACGCCATACCAGCCGGAGATCAGCCAGGGGCGCCTCGAGGCGCTGCTCCTCTTCCAGACGATGATCGAGGACCTGACGGCCCTGCCGGTCGCCGGCGCCTCGCTCCTGGACGAAGCCACCGCGGTGATGGAGGCGGTGCTGCTCATGCGCCGCGCGGTCAAGGGCCGGGAGGACGGCGTCGTCGTCGTGGACGCCGACTGCCTGCCGCAGACGCTCGACGTCGTGCGCGGGCGCGCGGAGGCGCTCGGGCTGCCGCTCGTCGTCGCGGACCTGGCCGACGGCCTGCCGGACGCCGGCGACGTCGTCGGCGTCGTGGTGCAGCAGCCGGGGACGTCCGGCGTCGTGCGCGACCTGCGGTCCCTGGTGGCAGCGGCGCACGAGCGCGGCGCGCTGGTCACGGTGGCCGCCGACCTGCTCGCCCTCACGCTGCTGACGCCGCCGGGCGAGCTGGGGGCGGACGTCGCCGTCGGGTCGGCGCAGCGCTTCGGCGTGCCGCTGTTCTACGGCGGGCCGCACGCGGCGTACATCGCGGTGCGCGCCGGCCTCGAGCGGTCGCTGCCCGGGCGGCTGGTCGGGGTGAGCCGGGACGCCGACGGCGCCGTCGCGTACCGGTTGGCGCTGCAGACCCGGGAGCAGCACATCCGCCGGGAGAAGGCGACCAGCAACATCTGCACGGCGCAGGCGCTGCTCGCCGTCGTGGCCGCGTTCTACGGCGCCTACCACGGGCCCGACGGGCTGCGGGAGATCGCCGAGCGGGTGCACGGCCACGCCGCGACGCTCGCCGACGGGCTGCGCGGACGGGGCGTCGACGTCGTGCACGAGGTGTTCTTCGACACGGTCCTGGCGCGGGTGCCGGGCCGCGCGGACGACGTCGTGGCCGCCGCGCTCGCGAGCGGGATCAACCTGCGCCGCGTCGACGCGGACCACGTCGCCGTCACCTGCGACGAGACGACGACCGCGGCGCACGTCGGCACCGTTCTCGCGGCCTTCACCCCGGGAGGGGAGCACGGTGGCGGCGAGCGCGCTCGAGTGGAGCACGACGGCGCCGCGGCGCTCCACTCGAGGATCCCGGAGGGGGTCCGGCGGACGTCGGCGTACCTGACGCACCCGTCGTTCCACCGATACCGCTCGGAGACGGCGATGATGCGCTACCTGCGCCGGCTTGCCGACAAGGACCTGGCGCTGGACCGCACGATGATCCCGCTGGGCTCCTGCACGATGAAGCTCAACGCGGCCGTCGAGATGGAGCCCATCTCGTGGCCGGGGTTCGCGGACGTCCACCCCTTCGCGCCCGCCGACCAGGCCGCCGGCTACGCGCACATGATCGCCGAGCTCGAGGGCTGGCTGGCCGAGATCACCGGGTATGCCGCCGTCAGCGTCCAGCCCAACGCCGGCTCGCAGGGCGAGCTCGCGGGCCTGCTCGCCATCCGCGGCTACCACCGCTCGCGCGGCCAGGGCGACCGGCGCGTGTGCCTCATCCCGGCGTCGGCGCACGGCACGAACGCGGCCTCGGCCGTGCTCGCCGGGATGCGCGTGGTGGTCGTGAAGACGGCCGACGACGGCACGATCGACCTCGACCACCTGCGCGCGCTGCTCGCCGAGCACGCCGACGACGTCGCCGCGATCATGATCACGTACCCGTCGACGCACGGCGTCTACGAGGCGCAGGTCACGCAGGTCTGCGCCCTGGTGCACGACGCCGGCGGGCAGGTCTACATCGACGGCGCGAACCTCAACGCCCTGGTGGGCTTCGCGCGGCCCGGCGAGATGGGGGGCGACGTCTCGCACCTCAACCTGCACAAGACGTTCTGCATCCCGCACGGCGGCGGGGGGCCCGGCGTCGGGCCGGTCGCCGTGGCCGAGCACCTCGTGCCCTTCCTGCCCGGGCGCGGCTCGACGCCCGTCGCGGCCACGCCGCACGGCTCGGCGGGCATCCTGCCGATCTCCTGGGCCTACGTGGCGCTCATGGGCCCGGACGGGCTGCGGTCCGCCACCGAGCACGCGGTGCTCGCCGCGAACCACGTGGCCGCGCGGCTCGGCGAGCACTTCCCGGTGCTGTACGCCGGCCCCGGCGGGCGCGTCGCGCACGAGTGCATCCTCGACCTGCGCCCGCTGACGGCGGCGACCGGCGTGACGGCCGAGGACGTCGCCAAGCGCCTCGTCGACTACGGCTTCCACGCCCCGACGCTGTCGTTCCCCGTGGCCGGCACGCTCATGGTGGAGCCCACGGAGAGCGAGGACCTCGCCGAGCTCGACCGCTTCTGCGACGCGATGGTCGCCATCCGCGGCGAGATCGACGACGTCGCGGCCGGGCGCTGGACGGTGCAGGAGTCGCCGTTGCGCGGCGCACCGCACACCGCCGCCTGCCTGGTGGCCGACACGTGGACGGCCGCCTACCCGCGCGAGCTCGCCGCGTTCGGCCTGCCGGGCGTGCGCGCGGACAAGTATTGGCCGCCCGTGCGGCGGATCGACAACGCGGCCGGGGACCGCACCCTCGTGTGCGCGTGCCCGCCGGTGGAGGAGTACGCATGAGCGAGCCCACCCCGTCCCCGCTGCACGCCGAGCACGTGGCGCTCGGCGCGACCATGACGCCGTTCGCCGGCTGGCTGATGCCCCTGCGGTACACGTCGGACCTCGCCGAGCACCACGCGGTGCGTCGCGCGGCAGGGCTGTTCGACCTGTCCCACATGGGCGAGATCCGGGTGAGCGGGCCGGGCGCGGGCGCGGCGCTCGACCGGGCGCTCGTCGGGTGGCTGTCGGCGCTCGCGGTGGGCCGGGCGCGCTACACGATGATCTGCGCGCAGGACGGCGGCGTGCTCGACGACCTGGTCGTCTACCGGCCCGGCGAGGAGGAGTTCGTCGTCGTGGCGAACGCGTCGAACGCGGCCGTCGTGGGCGCCGAGCTGGCGGACCGCTGCGGCGGTGCGGGCGTGACGGTCGCCGACGAGTCGGCGGCGACGGCGCTGATCGCCGTGCAGGGGCCGCTGGCCGAGCGCATCGTCGCGTCGGTGGCCGACGACGCCGCGCGCGACGCCGTCGTCGCCCTGCGGTACTACGCGTCCGTGCCCGCGACCGTGGCCGGCGTGCCGGCGACCGTGGCGCGGACCGGCTACACCGGCGAGGACGGGTTCGAGCTGTTCGTGCCCGCCGGGCACGCGAGCGAGGTGTGGGCGGCGGTGCGCGCGGCCGGCGGGGACGACCTGGTGCCGGCGGGCCTCGCCTGTCGCGACAGCCTGCGCCTCGAGGCCGGGATGCCCCTGTACGGCAACGAGCTGGACCGCACGACGACGCCGTACGACGCGGGCCTGGGGCGCGTCGTACGCCTGGACAAGGTGACGGACGACGGCGCCCCCGTGGAGTTCGTGGGGCGCGCCGCGCTCGCGGCCAGGGCGGCGGCCGCGCCCGAGCGGGTCCTCGTGGGGCTGGTCGGTGACGGCCGCCGGGCGGCGCGGCACGGCTACCCCGTGCTGCGC
>JAEWYD010000050.1 GCA_023462275.1 Actinomycetes bacterium | reverse complement strand
CAGCTCGCCCGCGCGCGCGACGTCGTCGTCCGTCAGCCCCAGCTGCGGCCGACGGCGCTCCGCGGCCGCGCGCGGGCCCGGCGTCATGAGGGGCAGCATCCACGCCAGGTCCTCGGCCAGGATCGTGTGGAGCGTCCCGCGCATCGGCCACGTGCGGACGATCTGCCCGGCGTCGAACGCGGCGACCACGTCCGCGCGGTCCCGCGACGCGATCCGCAGCGCCACCGAGACGAGCGCGCCGCCGTCGTCCTGCGCCTGGACCGCGGTGAGGTGCCCGACGGCGTCACGCGCGGAGGGCAGGGGCGGTCCGGCCACGCGCTGGGCGACCAGGCGCGCCAGCGCGACGTCGTGCGGCGTGAGCTCCACGGAGCCGAGTCAAGCAGCCGCCCCCGACACCCGCGCGCCGTTCCCGCTGCAGCGAAACGTGCGGATAGCGAAAGGTCCGCGACACCGGCCGTCGTCGGGGTCAGACCCCCGGGTCGCGGGTGACGGTCCGCGCGATGGCCAGCGCGTCGCGCAGGCACTCCAGGTACACGCGGGAGACGTCGCCCGGCAGCAGGCCGGTGCGCAGCACGCCCGCGCTGTCGGACTGCTCGTGGGCCTGCACGGCGCGCAGCACCGTGCCGAGCGGCCCCTCGCCGTCCCGCACGGCGGCCACGACCGCCTCCGAGACGCCGACCTTCTCCAGCACCGCGTCGGACGGCACGCCGAGCTGCTGGGCGAGCGCCGACATCATGCCGACCGTGTAGCCGGCGGCGTCGTCGGACAGCGCCTCGCACGCCATCGCCCGGGCCAGGATCACCCAGAGCCGGTCCATCGCGTCCGGCCGGGCGTCCATGGCCAGGGCGGCCACCAGCGTCCACACCTCGCGGGGGCCGAGCAGCACGACCGCGTGCCGCACGGTGTCGACCTGCTCCGTCAGCGCGTACGCGCCGCTGTTGACCAGGTGCAGCACCCGCAGCGTCAGGATCGGGTCGGTCTCGATGACCTGGGAGACCTCCGAGACGGCGACCTCGGGCTGGGCGAGCAGGTGCATGATCGCCAGGCACTGCTGCTCGCCCGCGCGCAGGACCCGCGGCGGGTTCAGCGGGCCGCGCTGGGTCGGCACCTGCGCGGACGTCGCCTCGCTGAGCACCGGCAGCACGCGGATGCCGTCGACGCCCGCCGCGCGGCACGCGTCCTGCTGCTCGTGCGTCTCGATGCCGGTGACGAGGACGCGGGTGCCCGCGGCGTGGGCCTGGTGCACCAGGCGCGGCAGCTGGGGGTCGGCCGCCGAGACGACGACGAACGCGAGCCGCGGCAGCAGGGCGACCTGCAGGTCCTCGCCCGTGAACGACGGCAGGCACAGCGCCATGCCGAGGCCGCACAGCGCGCTGGCCTGGCCGAGGGCGCCGTGCACCTTCTCGAACCCGCGCGGCAGGTCCAGGACGAGGCGGCCCGGCACCACCGGCGTCGGGACGAAGCCCTCGAGCATCGCCCGCGTCGCGGGGAGGAAGGCGTACCGGTCGGCCACGACGCTGGCGAGGTCGAGGTCCAGGTACAGCGCCTCGGCGACCTCGGGACCGTCCTGGCGGGCGCCGGTGATCGTCACCGAGTAGCCGATGACCCGGCCGTCCATGTCGGCGACGGGCAGCCGGTGGACGGTGACCTCGGCGCTCCTGCCGATGGCGGCGTTGACCGCGCGCAGAGGGGCGTTCTCCACTGGGGCTCCCTTCGAAGGGCGAGACGTCTCTGCATCTGTGATCGACAGGGACGCGCGACCCATGAGGGAACGAGCGGGTGAGTGCTGGCCGGGCGGTCGGGCGGCAGGTGCCGGGCGGCAGCCGTCAGGCGGCGGCGCCGAGCGGCGCGCGCAGCGGCCAGTCCTCGTCGAGGACGACCTGGAGGGCCGCGCCCGTGCGCGGGTTCACCGCGACGGGGGCGAGGAGGTTCGCCGTCGGCGGGGTGCCCTCGCTGCCGGGGTGCACGACGACGAGCAGCACCGGCGGCTCGTCCTCCAGGCCCAGGGCGGCGCGCGTGCCGGCGTCGATCACTGGCGCGTACTCGGGCACGTACACCCGCGGCGGGATGACGAACAGGCGGACGCCGTCGTCCTCCGTGCTGCGCAGCGCGAAGAGGGCGCCCGTGTCGTCCAGTGCGTCGAGGCTGAAGGTGCGCAGCGTCAGCATCCCGGGCGGCGGGGTGACGAACTGCAGGTGGTCGGGCAGCTGGCGGGCGGCGGCGTCGTCGACCGCGACGAGGACGCTCATCGGAGGAAGTCCAGCAGGCTCGGCTGGAGCACCCGCGACGTCGCGCCGAGGGCGGCCTGGTACTGGACCTCCTGGGACTGCAGCTCCACGATCACCTCGGCAAGGTCGATGTCCTCGATGGCTGAGACCTGACCCTTCAGGTCGACGATCGCCTTCGCGGTCGTCTTCGACGCCGTCTCGAGAGCGTTGTACCGCGTCCCGACGGCGGCGCGCTCGCTCAGCATGGACTTCATCCTCGCGTCGATCTCGGTCAGGCGCGGGTTGACGTCCACGCCGGCCCGCAGGTCCGCCGCGATGCCGTCCAGGAGGGCGAAGACCGAGGTGGCGCCCTCGCCGAACGCTGCGACCCCGTCGCCGTCGACCCGCACCGTGGTGTCGGTCGCGACGCGGCGCTCGACCGTGGCGCCCGGCGTCCCGGAGTGCTCGAAGGGCGGGGTGCCCGTGGCGCCGGTGAAGGCCAGGCCGGTGTTCGACGTCCCGGCGAAGACCGATCGGCCCAGGTAGGTGGTGTTCGCCTGGGACAGCATCGCGTCGCGGATGCCCTCCAGCTCGACGGCGAGCGCCTCCCGGGAGGTGGGGTTCAGCGAGCCCGTGTTGGCGCCCTGGACCGTGAGGTCGCGGGCGCGGCGCAGGGACGTCGTCGCGTTGTCGAGGGCCGTGTCGATCGTGGACAGCCAGCCCGTGCCGTTGTCGATGTTGCGGGCGTACTGCTCCGCGGCGCGCTTGTCCGCGCGCAGCTGCAGGGCGCTCGCGGTGCCGCCCGGGTCGTCCGAGGGCTTGGTGATGACCTTGCCGCCCGACATCCGGCCCTGCAGGTCGCTCATCTTGCCGAGGTTGAGCTGCAGGTTGGCCAGGCTGGTGCGCTGGATCGTCTGGTGGGTCACGCGGCCGATCATCGGTTACCTCCCCACCACGCCGGTGCGGTTGATGAGCACGTCCAGCATCTCGTCGATGGCGGTCATCACGCGCGCGGCGCCCTCGTAGGCCCGCTGGTAGGCGAGCATGTTGACCGTCTCCTCATCGATATCGACGGAGGCGGAGGAGAGTTGAAGGGTCTCGGCGGTCGCGCGCGCCGACTCGGTGACGCCGGCGCGCTGCGTCGCAGCGCGGCTCTGCACCCCGACGTCGACGACGAAGGCGCGCCACAGCGCGTCCGGCCCGGTGGTCGAGGATGCGAGCTGCGCCATGGCATCGGCTGCCGAGCCGTCGAGGGCCCCCTTGCCGGGGGTCGCGGCGGCGATCTGGTTCGCGTCCGTGATGGCGACGGTGAGGGCGGTCGCGGCGGGCCCGGCACCCGTGCCGAAGAACTCGCGGCCCGTGGTGCCGCTCAGGTCCGCGGCGGCGGTGTGCACGGCGTTGACGCTGCTGCGCAGGGTGGTGGCCAGGTCGTTCCACCGGCCGGCCGCGTTCGCGAGGAGGCCGCCGGGCGCCAGGTTGGCCACGTGGCTCGCGAGCGTCCCGCCCTCGAGGGCGAGCGGCGTGTCGGGGTTGGCCGCCCACGCCAGGCGCACCGCGTCCGGGTTGGGCGCGGCGGGGGTGGCCTGGGTCATCACGCGCGAGCCGACGACGGTGACCGCCTTCGCCTCGACGCCGCGGACGAGCGCGTTGCCGGCGACCATCACGTCGAGCGTGCCGTCGTCGCGCTCGCGCGCCTCGGCGCCGACGAGCCCGGAGAGCTTGGTGACGAGCTGGCTGCGCTGGTCCATGAGCTCGTTGGCGGAGCCGCCGGAGACGAGGATCGAGCGGATCTGCTCGTTGAGGTGGGCGACGGCGGTGGCGGTCGTGTTGACCTCGGTGGCCATGGTGTCGAGCTCGGTGCGCGCCTGGTCCCACTGGGACTCGACGGCGCGGTAGCCGGACGCGATGCGGGTCGTCAGGGCCGTGGCGTCGCCGAGCAGCACCTTGCGCGCCGCCGGGTCGTCCGGGTTGTTCGCGACGTCCTGCCAGCTGGCCCAGAACTGCGCGAGCTGGGCGGCGACGCCGGTGTCGGCCGGCTCCTTCATCGTCGTCTCGAGCTGGGAGAGCGCGGCGGCCTGCGCCTTGTGGAAGGCGGCGCCCGACGTCTCCGACCGCAGCCGGGCGTCGAGGAAGATGTCGCCGATCCGGTCGATCGAGGTGACCTTGACGCCCTGCCCGGCGACCTTGTTCGTCGAGTACAGGGTGGGCGCCGAGAGCGCCTCGACCGCCTGCATGCTCACGCGCTGGCGCGTGTAGCCGGTGGTGTTCGCGTTGGAGATGTTCTGGCCCGCGACCTCGAGCGCCTGGCGCTGCGCGATGAGCGAGGAGAGCGCCGTGGAGAGTCCGGAGAAGCTGCTCACGCCGTCCTCACAGGGCCTTGTCGAGGACGCTGGCGGCGGCCGTCGTGGCCGAGGCCGCGGCGGCGCCGCGCAGGTCGTAGGTCTGCACGCTCTCCTGGATGCTCATGAGCGTCTCCTGCGCCGCCCGGTGGGACGTCGCGAGGAGCTCGCGGTTGCCCTCGGCGAGCGCGTTGATCTGCTCGGTGAGCTCGACGAACGCGCGGTGGTGCTCCGTGAGCATGTCGTCCCAGGGCGGCGGCGCCGCGGCCGCGATCGTCAGCAGGCTGCTGCCCTCGATGACGCCGACCTGCCGGGCGACGTCGTCGGCCTCGATCGAGCGGCCGAGCTCTGCCTCGCGGATCTGCGCGAGCACGGACTCGACCTCACGTGTGGCGTGACCGAGCCACTGCGTGCGTCCGCTCGTGAGGATGAGCTGCTCCTCCTCGAGCTTGAAGAGCAGCAGCTCCAGGAGCTGGCGCTCGCGCCAGAGCACCCCTGAGAACTCGTTCAGGCCCACGACGGCTACTCCTCGGTCTGCCCGGCCCGACGCCGGGGTCTCCAGACTCATCGTCTGCCCCACGACCATTGTTACGGGTTCGGGGTCGGAATCGGGTGAAGTCCCCCATGATCGATGCCGACGCGCCCGCCTCCGACCGGATCGCGAAGCGGTGCTGACACACCTCCAACGATGTGATCCCGCTCACAAACGCTAACCGCGGCGGGGTCAGGACGCCCCACATGTCCGCTTTCCGAATCGGACGAACGGTACGGAGGGCGCACGGACCGGACCGAACCCGGCCCGGTGCGCCGAGCGGGTGAAGGCTCTCAAGTCCTCTGACGGCACCGTCGAAGCGTTTCCCGTGACCATCGAAGCCCCCGCCGGCAGCGACGCGCTGATCCTCGCGAACCTGCCCCTCATCGGGTACCACGTGAACGCCGTGCTGGGCCGCGTTCCCGCGTACGTCTCCCGTGCGGAGCTGGCCTCGGCCGGCGCCCTCGCCCTGGTGAAGGCAGCGCACGCGTACGACGCCGAGACGGGTGTCCCGTTCGAGCGCTACGCCGCACTGCGGATCCGCGGCGCCCTCATCGACGAGCTGCGCGGCATGGACTGGCTGTCCCGCGGCGCCCGCCGCCGGGCCCGCCAGGTGTCCGAGGTCGGGGACGAGCTCACGAGCCACCTGGGCCGGGTGCCCACCAAGGCGGAGCTCGCCGAGGCGCTCGGTGTGGACGAGGAGTCAGTGGACGCCGCCCGCGGCGACGCGGACGTGCGCGTCCTCAGCATCGAGGGCTTCGGCCCCGAGGTGCACGACGTCGTGGTCGACCCCGAGCCGGGCCCCGAGGGCGCGCTGCTCGCGTCCGAGCGCCTCACCTATCTGCGGGCCGGCGTCGAGAGCCTGCCCGAGCGGCTCCGGTACGTGGTCGAGCAGCTCTTCTTCCATGACCGCCCGGTGGTGGAGCTCGCCGAGGAGCTCGGCGTCACGCACTCCCGTATCTCTCAGCTGCGCACCGAGGCGCTCACGCTGCTGCGGGACGGCATGAACGCGAGCCTCGACCCGGCGCTGCTGCCGCGGTCCGACCGGCCCGACGGCGTCGCCGAGCGCCGGCGTCGTGCCTACTTCGCCCAGGTGGCCGCGCAGGCCGCGTCGAGCGCGCGGGTGGCGACGGCCGCCGTCGTGCCGACGCAGCGCGTGGGGGGCCACGACGAGATGTCGGCCGGCCAGCTCACCGACCGCGCCGCCGTCTGCTGACGGGGCGCCGAGAACTCGTCGGAAGACCTCACATCACGCCGGACCGGGCCGATGTACTGGCTGCCAGTCCATGGATGGGCGGCGTAGGGGACCCGGTTCAAGGAGGAGATCATCATGGGTCTGTCGATCAACCAGAACATCGCGGCGGTCAACAGCTACCGCAACCTGAGCAACACGCAGAACGACCTGTCGAAG
>JAEWYD010000049.1 GCA_023462275.1 Actinomycetes bacterium | reverse complement strand
GCCCGGCGCGACGGCGCAGCCGGACCCGACGTGGCAGCCGGCCGCGTCGCCGTCCGACGGCGCCCCCACCCGCCCTCGGCCACGGGTCCTGCGGAGCCCCCTGGCCTGGGCGATGACGGTGACCTTCGCGACGAACACGGCGAACGTGTACGTGCTCTTCGCCTGGTTGCCGTCGATGCTCGTCGAGGCCGGCGTGGGGGAGGCGGCCGCCGGTCGGTGGCTTGCGCTGTTCGGGGGTCTGGGGTTCACGGCAGCCCTGGTCGTGCCCCCGGTGACGGTCCGCGTGGCCCACCCGTGGTGGCTCATGGTGGTGTTCGCCGCCCTCTACGTCGCCGGCTACGCCGGGTTGCTCCTCGCCCCGACGGGCCCGCTGTGGCTCTGGGTGGGCCTGCTCGGCGTCGCGCCGGGCTCCTTCCCGCTCGTCCTGACGCTCGTCGGCCTGCGTGCGCGGACCGCCGGGGACGCCGCGGCGCTCTCGGGCTTCGTGCAGGGACTCGGGTACGCCCTGGCGGCCGCCGCGCCGATCGGCGCGGGCGCGCTGCGCGAGGCGACGGGCGGCTGGACGGCCACCCTCGTCGCGATGCTCTGCTCGGTCGCGGTCCTCGCGGTCGCGGGGATCCTGGCCTGCCGCCCGGTCATGCTCGGTGACCGGTGGTCGACCCGCGTTCCGGCCGACGCGGCGCCCCTCGCTAGTCTTTCCCGGTGACCCCCACCGAGCTCTCCGAGGCCCTGCGCGCCGTCCTGACCGCCGCCGTGGCGGACGGCGCCCTGCCGCTGCCGGCCGACGCCGTGCCGGACACCCTCTCGGTGGAGCGACCGCGATCCCGCGAGCACGGCGACTGGGCCACCAACGTCGCGATGCAGCTCGCGAAGAAGGCGGGGATGGCCCCGCGCGACCTGGCGACGCTCCTGGCGGAGCGGCTCGCGGGCGTCGCGGGCGTGGCCAAGGTCGACGTCGCAGGCCCGGGCTTCCTCAACATCACGCTCGACACGGCTGCCGCCGGCGAGCTCGCGCGGACCGTCGTCGAGGCGGGCGCGGCTTTCGGGACGTCGTCGGGCCTGGCGGGGGAGCACGTCAACCTGGAGTTTGTCTCGGCCAACCCCACCGGCCCGCTGCACATCGGCGGCGTGCGGTGGGCGGCCGTCGGCGACTCGCTGGCCCGCATCCTCATCGCCTGCGGCGCCCGGGTGACGCGTGAGTACTACTTCAACGACCACGGCGCCCAGATCGACCGGTTCGCGCGCTCGCTGCTCGCCCGGGCGCGCGGGCTCGAGGCCCCCGAGGACGGCTACGGCGGCCAGTACATCGCCGACATCGCCGACGCCGTGATCGCCGGCTGCGCCGCGGACGGCGATCCGGACCCGCGCACGCTGGACGACGACGCGGCGCAGGAGGTCTTCCGGGCGCGCGGCGTGGAGCTGATGTTCGGCGAGATCAAGGCGCGGCTGCACGACTTCCGGGTGGACTTCGACGTCTACTTCCACGAGGAGTCGCTGCACGAGTCAGGGGCGGTGGAGCGCGCCGTGGCCCGGCTTCGCGAGCTCGGCCACGTCTTCGAGGCCGACGGCGCCACCTGGCTGCGGACCACCGAGTTCGGGGACGACAAGGACCGCGTCATCATCAAGTCCGACGGCGAGGCGGCCTACATCGCCGGCGACCTGGCCTACTACCTGGACAAGCGCGAGCGCGGCGCCGACCGGGTGATCATCATGCTGGGTGCCGACCACCACGGGTACATCGGCCGGATGATGGCGATGTGCGCCGCGTTCGGGGACACCCCTGGCGTGAACCTCGAGATCCTCATCGGACAGCTGGTGAACCTGCTCAGCGGCGGCGAGCCGGTCAAGATGTCGAAGCGGGCGGGCACGATCGTCACGATCGACGACCTCGTGGAGGCCGTCGGCGTCGACGCCGCGCGCTACTCGCTCGCGCGCTCGTCGGTCGACACGATGATCGACCTGGACCTGGACCTGCTGGTCAAGCGCAGCAACGACAACCCCGTCTTCTACGTCCAGTACGCCCACGCGCGCACCTGCAACGTCGCGCGCAACGCCGCCGACACCGGCGTCCGCCGCGAGGACGGCTTCGACCCGGCGCTGCTCGACCACGTGAGCGAGTCGACGCTGCTCGCCAAGCTCGGCGACTACGGCCGCGTCGTCGCGCAGGCGGCGGAGCTGCGCGACCCGCACCGCGTGGCGCGGTACCTCGAGGAGCTCGCCGGCGCCTACCACAAGTGGTACGACCAGCAGCGACGCGTCGTCCCGCTGGGCGAGGAGCCGGTCACCGACGCGCACCGCACCCGCCTCTGGCTGAACGACGCCGTGCGCACGGTGCTCGCCAACGGCCTCGGCCTGCTCGGCGTCAGCGCCCCGGAGCGGATGTGAGCCTCGCCCCGCACCTCTGGCCGGCGGGCGCCGTCCGCGGCGAGGACGGCGCGGTGCGGGTGGCGGGTGTCGACCTGCGGGAGCTGGCGGCCGAGCACGGCACGCCCGCGTACGTGCTCGACGAGGCGGACTTCCGCGCGCGGGCCCGGCGCTTCCGCGACGCGTTCGCGGCGGCGTTCGGCGCCGTCGGCACCCAGGTGGACGTCTACTACGCCGGCAAGGCGTTCCTGTGCACCGCCGTGGCGCGGTGGGCGCACGAGGAGGGCCTGCGCATCGACACCGCGACCGGCGGCGAGCTCGCCGTCGCGCTGCGCGCCGGCGTGCCGGGGGTCGACATCGGGCTGCACGGCAACAACAAGTCCGACGCCGAGATCGCGCGGGCGCTGACGGCCGGCGTCGGGCGGATCGTCATCGACTCCCTCGGGGAGGTGGACCGGGTGGCCGACGCCGCGGCTGTGCTCGGCGTCCGCGCGCCCGTGATGGTCCGGGTCACCACGGGCGTGCATGCCGGCGGCCACGAGTACATCTCCACCGCCCACGAGGACCAGAAGTTCGGCCTCTCGGTGACCGGCGGGCAGGCGATGGCCGGCCTGCGCGCCGTGCTCGCGCGCCCGGAGCTGGAGCTCCTCGGCATCCACTCGCACATCGGCTCCCAGATCCTCGACCCGACGGGGTTCGAGGTGGCCGCGCGCACGGTGCTCGAGCTGCGCGCCGAGCTCGCCCGCCTGACGGGCCACCTCGTGGCGGAGGTCGACCTCGGCGGCGGCTTCGGCATCGCCTACCTGCCGGGCGACGTCCCGCTCGAGCCGGGCCGTGTGGCGAAGGACGTCGCGGGAGTGGTCGACGCGGCCTGCGCGGCGCTCGGCACGCCCCTGCCACGCATCTCGATCGAGCCGGGCCGAGCCATCGTCGGCCCGACGACGCTGACGCTGTACACGGTCGGCACCGTCAAGCCGGTGACCGTCGACGAGACGCTGACCCGCACCTACGTGTCGGTCGACGGCGGCATGAGCGACAACCTGCGGCCGGCGCTCTACGGCGCGCGGTACTCCGCCGCGATCGTCTCCCGCGTCGGCGCCGAGGCCACCGTGCCCGCGCGCGTCGTCGGGAAGCACTGCGAGAGCGGCGACATCGTGGTGCACGACGCGGACCTCCCGGCCGACGTCGCGCCCGGCGACCTCCTGGCCGTGCCTGCGACCGGTGCCTACGGCCGCTCGATGGCCTCGAACTACAACCTCGTGCCGCGGCCGCCCGTCCTGGCGGTGCGCGACGGCGTCGTGCGCGTGATCGTGCGCCGCGAGACCGAGGACGACCTGCTGGGGCTCGACGTCGGCTGACGCGGGCGTCGGCTGACGTCGCAGTCGGCTCGCGTCACGGCTGCCGCGCCGCCAGCCACCGGCGCACCTTCGGGTCGGTCGTGAGCGACACGGCCTTGGCGAGGTCCGCGGGGTCCCGCGACAGCTCGGCGCGGGCTGCCCAGGCCGGCTGGAACCGGCCGACCGCCGGGTCGTCGATCCCGTCCAGGGCGGCGAGCCCGGCGGCGGGACCGTCGGTCCGCCCGACGGCGACGGCGAGCGCCACGCGCGCCCCGAGGGTCGGCGCCGTCCGTACCAGCCCGGCGTAGAGCGTCCGGAGCGCCGACCAGTCCGTGACGCCGGTGCGGGCGCGGTCGCAGTGCACCGACTGGATGGCCGTACACGGCCTCGAGCACCGCCGGGAGGCGGCCCGGCACGTCGGCGCGCGTGGGCAGCTCGAACGGCACCCCGGCGTCCTTGAGGCGCCGCTTGGCGCGCACCAGCCGCTGCGCCATCGTGGCGCTCGGGACGGCGAACGCCTGCGCGATCTGCCGGGCGTCGAGGCCCAGCACCACCTGCAGCATGAGCGGTGTCCGGACCGCCGGCTCCACCTCCGGCCGGGCGCAAGCGAACACGAGCTCCAGGCACGGTGAGCAGCCACCCCTCCGGGTTCTCGGGCACACCCGACTCGGGCCAGGTGCGCAGCGCGCGCTCGAAGGCGTCGGCGAGCGCGTCCTCGGCGGTCGGGAGGTCGCCGGTCGGTGCGGCGAGGATCGCGACGAGCCGGCCGTAGGAGGTGCGGGCCGCGCGGACCGCCGCGGCCCGCACCTCCGCGTCGGCGCTCACTCGAGCGGCGTCCCGGACCACGCGCCGTCGACGTAGCGCGTCGCGGTCTGGCGGACCTCGACCGTCCCGTACCGCGCCGGCGGCGCCTGCTGCGCCCAGGAGACCGCGGCGTCGCGGTCGGGCACGTCGATGACGACCGTGCCGCCCAGCTGCTCCTTGGTGTCCGCGAACGGCCCGTCCTGGACGACGAGCGTCCCGGAGGCCAGCGAGACGGTCGTCGAGTGCGCCGACGGCCGCAGGACCTCGATGGACACCAGCACGCCGGACTCGTCGAGGGCCTTCGCGTACGCGTCGAACGCCGCCATCCCCTCGGCCAGGGCATCGGGGCCGAGCTCCTCGGCGGTCATCTCGGGGTAGTGCAGGAGGAGCGTGTACCGCATGGTGCGTCCTTCCGTCGTCGTCGGATCCTGACACCACCATGACGATCGACGGAAGGCTCGATCGACAGCGGGCCGGAGGGCGCCGGGTGCGCCGCGGTGGTGGGCGTGGACACGCCCTCGGCGCGCGAGGCAGCACCCGTATCCTTGGCTCGCCCGTGGCGAGCCCCGCCCGGGAGGAGGAGGTGTGCCGTGGTCGACGTCGTGCGGGTCGCTCTGCTCGGATGCGGCACGGTCGGGACCGAGACCGCGCGCCTGCTCCTGACCCACGCCGACGACCTGGCGGCCCGCGTGGGCGCGCCCGTCGAGCTCGTGGGCATCGCGGAGCGCACGCTGGACGCCGAGCGCGACCCCGCCATCCCGCGCGAGCTGCTGACCACGGACTGGCAGGGGCTCGTCCGCCGTGCCGACGTCGTCATCGAGCTGATCGGCGGCGCGGAGCCGGCCCGCACGATGATCCTCGAGGCCATGGCGAACGGCGCCAGCGTGGTCACCGCCAACAAGGCGCTGCTCGGCCAGGACGGCCCGACGCTGTACGCGGCGGCGGAGCAGGCCGGCGTCGACCTCTACTACGAGGCGGCCGTGGGCGGGGCGATCCCCCTGATCCGTCCCGTGCGCGAGTCGCTCGCGGGAGACCGGGTGACCCGGGTGCTCGGCATCGTCAACGGCACCACGAACTACGTCCTCGACCAGATGGCGACGACGGGCGACGACCTGACGCTGGCCGTCAAGCAGGCGCAGGAGCGCGGCTACGCCGAGGCGGACCCCACCGCCGACGTGCAGGGTCACGACGCCGCGGCGAAGGCCGCGATCCTCGCGTCCCTCGCGTTCCACACGCGGGTCAGCACCGCCGACGTGCACTGCGAGGGCATCACCGGGATCACGGCCGACGACGTCGCGTGGGCGGCCGAGACCGGGCACGTCATCAAGCTGCTCGCCGTCGCGGAGCGCACCCCGGTGGACGCCGACGGCCGGGAGGGGATCGTCGCGCGCGTCCACCCCGCGCTGGTGCCGACCGAGCACCCCCTCGCAGGCGTGCGCGGCGCGTTCAACGCGGTGTTCGTCGAGGCCGAGGCCGCGGGTCCGCTCATGTTCTACGGCCAGGGTGCGGGTGGCGTGCCGACGGCCAGTGCGGTGTGTGGGGACGTCGTCACGATCGCCCGTCACCTGGTCCACGGTGGCCGCGGCCCCCGGGAGTCGCGGTACGCGGAGCTGCCCGTCCTCGGGATCGCCGAGGCTGTCACGCGCTACCAGGTGCGCCTGCGCGTCGCGGACCGCCCCGGCGTCCTCGCCCAGGTCGCGCAGGTCTTCGCGGCGCACGGCGTCTCCATCGAGACGGTGCGCCAGTCCGCGGCGCGCGGCGTGCACGCGGACCTGCTCGTCGTGACGCACGCGGCCCGCGAGGCCGCGCTGGCCGCGACGGTCGCGTCGCTCGCGGGCCTGGAGCCCGTCGAGGCAGTCCTCTCGGTGCTTCGAGTCGAAGGAGCGTAGGTGGCCAAGCAGTGGCGGGGGGTGATCGCCGAGTACGGCGACCGCCTGCCCCAGCACGTCCAGGAGCGGGTCGTCACGCTGGGGGAGGGCGGCACGCCGCTCGTCCCGGCACCGGCGCTGTCCGCGCTCACCGGGGCCGACGTCTACCTCAAGGTCGAGGGCATGAACCCGACCGGGTCCTTCAAGGACCGCGGCATGACGACGGCGATCTCGTCCGCTGCCGCCCGCGACGTCAGCACCGTCATCTGCGCGTCGACCGGCAACACGTCGGCGTCGGCCGCCGCGTACGCCACGGCCGCGGGCATGACCTGCGCCGTGCTCGTGCCGGACGGCAAGATCGCGATGGGCAAGCTGAGCCAGGCCGTCGCGCACGGCGCGCGCCTGCTGCAGGTCGACGGGAACTTCGACGACTGCCTGGTGGCGGCGCGCAAGCTCGCGGAGTCCTACCCCGTCGAGCTGGTCAACTCCGTGAACCCGGACCGCATCCAGGGCCAGAAGACCGCCGCGTTCGAGATCGTGGACGCCCTCGGTGACGCGCCGGACGTGCACGTCCTCCCCGTGGGGAACGCGGGCAACATCACGGCGTACTGGAAGGGCTTCACGGAGTACGCCTCCGACGGGCCCGCCAGCCGGACGCCCGCGATGTGGGGCTTCCAGGCGGCCGGTGCCGCGCCGATCGTCCTCGGGCACCCCGTGACCGAGCCCGAGACCATCGCGACGGCCATCCGCATCGGCAACCCGGCGTCGTGGGAGCAGGCCGTCGCGGCGCGCGACACGTCCGGCGGGCTCATCGAGGCCGTCACGGACGAGCAGATCCTCGCCGCGCACCGGTTCCTGTCGAGCAAGGTCGGCGTCTTCGTCGAGCCCGCGTCGGCATCCGGCGTCGCCGGGCTCCTCATGCTCGCCGAGGCCGGCCGGGTGCCCGCCGGTGCGCGCATCACCGTGACCGTCACCGGCCACGGCCTCAAGGACCCGCAGTGGGCGCTGCGCACGGCGGACGGTGGTCCGGTCGAGCTCACGCGCGTGACGCCGGACGTCATGTCCATCGCCGGCGCCCTCGGGCTGGGCTGAGCCGTGCGGCTGGGCAGCGACCACGTCCTCGTCCGCGTGCCGGCGACGAGCGCGAACCTCGGCCCGGGGTTCGACTCGCTCGGGCTCGCGCTCGGGCACTACGACACGATCGAGGTGCGGGCGCTCGGGAGCCCGGAGGTGGTCGTCGAGGTGACCGGCGAGGGCGCAGGTGAGCTGCCCGACGGCGAGGACCACCTCGTGGTGCGCGCGATCCGCGCGGCGCTGGACGAGGTGGGCGCGCCGCAGACGGGCCTGCACCTGCGCTGCACGAACCAGATCCCGCACGGCCGCGGGATGGGCTCCTCCGCCGCAGCGGTCGTCGCCGGGATCCTGGCCGTGCGCATGCTGATCGCCGACCCCGAGGCGCTGGGCAACACCCGCGCGTTCCTCATCGCCACCCGCTTCGAGGGCCACCCCGACAACGCGGCGCCGGCCATCCTGGGCGGGGCCACCGTGTCGTGGACCGGGGCCGACGGGCCGCACGCGACGGAGCTGCCGCTCCATCCGGACCTGTCCCCGGTGGTCCTCGTGCCGGAGGAGCGCTGCGCCACGCGCACGGCCCGCGGGGTCCTGCCACCGACGGTGCCCCACGCCGACGCCGCGTTCACGGCGGGGCGCGCCGCGCTCCTCGTCCAGGCGCTGTGCCACCGTCCCGAGCTCCTCTTCGAGGCCACCGCCGAGCGCCTGCACCAGGAGTACCGGGCGGCCGTCATGCCCCGGACCTGGGAGCTGGTCCGGGCGCTCCGCGACGCCGGCCAGGCGGCCGTGGTCTCGGGCGCGGGCCCGTCGATCCTGGTGCTCGAACGCCTCAGCGACGGTGACGCCGGGGCGGCGGCACGACGGGAGATCCTCGCCGGGCTGGCGGAGCCGTGGCGCGTGCTGACCCCGGGCGTCGCGGCCGGTGGCGCGCTCGCCGAACGCCTGTAGGGTCCCCCGACCGGCCGAACGTCGGGCCCCCGGGAGGTGGTAACCTGGGGCCAATCCCCCCACGACCGTCAGCGGTCATCCCGACGGCCACGTATCGGGCCGCGAGATGCGGGCGGGATCCAGCCACCTGCAGGTCTCGGCGCGTCCAGGTCGACGCCTCGACCGCCTGCGGGGCTGGACAGGCAGTCGAACCCGGTCCGGGCGACGACCACCGCGGCCCCAGACGTCTCCAGCGGCCGCCGACGAGGGGGAAGGACCTTCGTGACAGACACCATCGACGCCGTCGCGGGCGACGCGGCCGCAGGCGCGAGCCGGTCGGCTGCGCGCAGTGGGGCGCTCAGCGCGCTCCGCCTGCCCGAGCTGCAGGCGCTCGCGGCCGAACTCGGCGTGCCGGGCACCTCCGGCATGCGCA
>JAEWYD010000048.1 GCA_023462275.1 Actinomycetes bacterium | reverse complement strand
GCCGTGCCGCTCGAGAACGCGTTCCTCACCCGCCGGCAGCGCCGGACGGTCGAGGTCCTCCAGCGCTCCCTCCTCGCCCCGCCGCCGCCCATCGAGCACGCGGAGGTGGCCGTCCGGTACCTGCCGGCGTCCGACGCGGCGCGCGTGGGCGGCGACTGGTACGACGCCGTCGCGCTCGCGGACGGGTCGACGCTCCTGGTGATCGGCGACGTCGTCGGGCACGACATCGAGGCGGCCGCCGCTATGGGCGAGGTGCGCTCGCTGCTGCGCGGCATCGCCGCGGCCACGGGCCTGCCGCCCGCCGAGCTGCTGCGCCGCGTGGACGAGGTGCTCGCGCGGCTCGGTGCGCCGATCCTGGCGACGGTCGCGTGCGTGCGGCTCGGTCCGGCGCGCCCGGACGGCTCGCACGACGTGACGTGGTCGAGCGCGGGCCACCCCCCGCCGGCGGTGCGGACGCCCGACGGCGCGGTCCGCGACCTCGCCGGCTCCAGCGACCTCCTGCTCGGCGTCGAGCCGGGCCGGGCGCGGCACGAGTTCCGCGACGAGCTGCTGGCCGGCGGCACGCTCATGCTCTACACGGACGGGCTCGTGGAGCGCCGGGACCGGCCCGTGCGGGCCGGCATGGCGGTGCTGCGTGACGTCTTCGCGGATGTGGGCGGGGCGCCGCTGGAGGAGGTCTGCGGCGCCGTCCTGGACCGCATGCTCACGGGCGCGCCGCGGTCGGACGACGTCGCACTCGTCGCGGTGCGCGTCCAGGGCTGACGGGGGGCGCCGGACCGCTCGCGCGGTGCGGCGTCGAATCGTTTCGAGGTAGACTCGGGCCGTGCCGCACGACGACGCCACCCGCCTGGCCGAGGCGCCCACCCCGGCCGGCGGTCCGGCTCCCCGCTCGGCCACCCGCTCGGCCGGCCGCGCCGACGTCGGGCTCGTCGTCGTGCTCGGGGCCATGGCCTTCCTGCCGGCCGCCACCACCGACATGTACCTGCCGTCGCTGCCGCAGGTCGCCGAGGACCTCCACGCCTCGCAGGCCGCCGTCCAGCTCACCATCTCCTGGGTGCTCGTCGGCGGCTCGCTCGGCCAGCTCGTCATCGGGCCGTTCTCCGACCGCTGGGGCCGCCGCCGCCCGGCGCTGTGGGGCCTGGCCGCGTACGTCGTCGTCGCGCTCGCGTGCCTCGCCGCCGGCAGCATCACCCAGCTGGTGCCCCTGCGCGTGCTGCACGGCGTCGTCGCAGCGGCCGCCACCGTCGTCGCGACCGCCGTGATCGGGGATCGCTGGCGGGGCGCCGACGCCGCCCGCCTCCTCTCCCGGCTGTGGCTCGCCATCGCCGTCGCGCCCGTGCTGGCGCCGCTGCTGGGCACCGTCATCGCCGAGCACTGGGGCTGGCGGGCCATCTTCGCCGTGCTCGCCGGGATGGGCGCCGTGCTGGGCCTGGTGGTGTGGCGGGCGCTGCCCGAGACGCTGCCGCCCGACCGCCGCGTGGGCGCCGGCCTGGGCACCTCGCTGCGCAGCTACGCGGGCGTGCTGCGGGACCGGCGCTTCCTGGCCCTGGCCCTGCTGCCCGGCCTCGGGCTCGCCGTGATCATGAGCTACGTCACCGGCTCCTCGTTCGTGCTGCAGGAGGAGTACGGGCTCTCGCCCCAGACGTACGCCCTCGTCTTCGGGCTCGGCGCGACCTCCATGCTCGTCGGCTCGCAGGTCAACGCCGCGCTCGTGGCGCGCGTCGGGCCCGTCCGGCTGCTCGCCGTCGGCCTGCCGGCCACCGTCGCCTCGACCTGTGCGCTCGTCGTGGTGGCCGCGGGGCACCTGGGCGGGGTCGTCGGCCTGCTGGTGCCCCTCTGGCTCACCGTCGGCCTGCTCAGCGGCGTCATCGCCAACGCGTCGGCGCTCGCCCTGTCCCGGCACCCCGACCGGGCCGGCACCGCGGCGGCGGTCATCGGCGCCCTGCAGGGCGGCCTCGGCGGTGCCGTGTCGCCGCTGGTGGGGTTCCTCGGCGGGGGCGGCGTGGCGATGGGCTCGGTGATGCTCGGCGCGGCGGTGATCGGGACGGTGGTCCTCGCCGTCGGCACCGACGTGCTCCGGGGCCGGCGCTAGCGGGTCAGCACCCAGAGCGTCGGGCCGTCGCCCAGCCGCACCTGCGCGACGACGTAGAAGCCCACCCGCGCGTAGAACGCCAGGTTGTCGGGGTTCGTGGTCTCCAGGAGCACGGGCGCCGCCGCAGCCGCCACGCAGGCCTCGACCAGGGCGCGCCCGACGCCGGTGCCGCGCCGCGCCGCGTCCACGGCGAGGAAGTGCAGTACGGCGTGCGGCCCGCTCGGCCGGGCGTCGCGCTCCACCGCCATGGCGTCGGCCACCGCCTGGGCCCGGTCCGGCCCGAGCAGCGCCGCGAGGACGTCGCCGGGGCCGGGGATGGCGGTCATCGCGCCGAACACGTCGTCGGGCTGCCGCCAGAGCGCCGCCCCCAGGGGGACCGGGGCCCCGCCTTCGCCTACGCCGTCGGACGCCTCCGCGACCAGCACGCGGCCCGGGAGCGTCGTGTACCGCTCCACGTAGGGCGCGAGCCAGGCGGCCGTCGCCGCCAGCCGCGTGGCCGGGTCGGGGAACAGCCAGGCCAGCAGCGGGTCCGCCTCGTAGGCGCGGGCGAGCAGCGTCCGGACGGCAGGGGCGTCGGCGGGACCGGCGTGGCGCACGTGGCCACGGTAGCCGTCGCCGCGCGTCGACCTTGGCGTGCCGGCGCCCGTGGGAGCACAGTGGCGCCGTCGGGCGAGCGAGGAGGGCACGTGCGCGCGTGGACGGTGGCCGGGCCGGGCCGGCTCGAGCTAGTGACGGTGCCGGACCCGCAGCCCGGGCCCGGTGAGCTGGGCGTCCGGGTGCTGGCCTGCGGCGTCTGCCGCACCGACCTGCACGTCCTGGACCACGACCAGCCGCCGCACCGGCCCGGCGTCGTCCCCGGGCACGAGGCGGTCGGCGAGGTGCTCGTGGCCCCCGACGGCGCGACGACCGCCGACGGCGCCCCGGTGCGCGCGGGCGACGTCGTCGGCGTCCCCTGGCTGCGGCACACGTGCGGCGCGTGCCCCGACTGCCGGTCCGGCCGGGAGAACCTCTGCCGGCGGTCGCTCTACACCGGCTGGGACGCCGACGGCGGGTACGCCGAGCTGCTCACCGTGCCGGCGTCGTACGCCTACCGCTGGCCCGCCGGCCTCGACCCGGTCGAGGCGGCGCCGCTGCTCTGCGCGGGCATCATCGGCTACCGCGCACTGCGGCGGGCCGACCTGCCCGACGGCGGGGTGCTCGGCGTCTACGGGTTCGGGGGCTCCGCGCACCTCACCGCGCAGGTGGCGCTCGCCGCGGGCGCGACGGTGCACGTGATGACGCGGTCCGCGGACGCTCGGCGGCTGGCCCTCGAGCTCGGCTGCCACTCGGCGCAGGGTGCCGCCGACGCCCCGCCCGAGCCGCTCGACTCCGCGATCCTCTTCGCTCCCGCGGGCGAGCTCGTGCTGCCCGCGCTGGAGGCCCTGCGGCCCGGAGGCACGCTCGCCGTCGCGGGCATCCACCTCAGCGACGTGCCGCCCCTGGACTACCAGCGGCACCTGTTCCACGAGAAGCAGCTCCGCTCGGTCGAGGCCAATACCCGGGCCGACGGCGTCGCGCTGCTCGAGCTCGCCGGGCGCATCGGCCTGCGCGCGACCGTCGACCGCCGGGCCTTCGGGTCCGCCGACGCCGCGCTCGCCGACCTGCGCGCCGACCGCGTCACGGGGGCCGCCGTCCTCCAGGTCGGCTGAGCCCGGGTCGAGCCCCCGGCGTCGACGGGCGAGGATGGCCGCGTGACGGAGGCGACGGTGCTGCTGACGCAGCGGCTGCGGGCGGCGGGCCTGGACGACGTCGTGGCGGTCGAGCCGGCGGCGGGCGGGCTCGCCGCGACGACGGGTCTCGCGCGGCGGCGCGACGGCTCGCGGGTGTTCGTGAAGGCCTTCGACGAGGCGCCGTCGGACGACGCGTTCGCCACGGAGGCCGAGGGCCTGACCGCGCTGGGGGCGACGGGCGCCGTCGTCACGCCCGAGGTGCTGCACGCCGCGCCCGACCTGCTGGTGCTCGAGGTCCTCGCGCCGCGGCCGCGCGACGAGGCCTTCTGGGAGCAGCTCGCCCACGACCTCGCCCGGCTGCACACCAGCACCACCCACGCGCGGTTCGGCTGGCACCGGGACGGGTGGCTCGGGCGCCGTCGGCAGGTGAACACCTGGTCCGACGACGGCTTCGAGTTCTTCGCGCGCCACCGCTTGCTGCGCTGGCTGGACGAGCCCCGCGTGGTCGCCGCGCTGGACGCCCCGGACCGCGCGGCCGGCACTCATCGACCCCGCCGTGTCCTACACCTGGGCCGACGTGGACCTGGCGCACCTGTGGACGACGTCGCCGCCGGACGAGGCGCGCGCGTTCTTCCCCCGCTACGCCGAGCTGACCGGCCTCGACGCGGGCTGGCGCGACCGGATGCCGATCATCCAGCTGCGCCAGCACCTCGCCGTGATCGCCCAGTTCGAGCCGGACTGGGGCGCGGCGGACGCCGTGCGGGCCACGCTGGCCCCGTTCCGCCGGCGGTGAGCGGCGCTCGCTGCGCACCCCGGCCGACGTCGGGAGAAGATGCCGCATGAGCACGGTGACGGACGCCCGCCGACGCGTCGGCGCCGCCATCTTCGAGCGCGTGGCGGGGCCGGAGGGCAACGCGAACCGCGATCGCATCCACCTCACCCCCGGGCCGCGGTGGTTCGAGCCCGGGTCGCCGATCCAGGTGGTCCACGGCGACGCCTCGATGTTCGTGGGCGGCATCCGGGCCCTGCTGCTGCAGTCCCTGCACCCGGCCGCGATGGCTGCCGTCGCCGCGCACTCCGGCTACCGCGGTGACCCGTGGGGTCGGCTCGCGCGGACCAGCACGTTCCTCGCGTTCACCACGTTCGGCACGGCCGACGACGCCGCCGCGGCCGTCGCGCGGGTGCGCGGCATCCACGACCGGGTCCGCGGCCGCACCCCCGACGGCGTCCCGTACGTCGCGGGGGACCCGGAGCTGCTCGCCTGGGTGCACGTCGCCGAGGTCGAGAGCTTCCTGACGGCCCACGCGCGGTACGGCGCCCGTCCGCTCAGTGCCGCCGACGCCGACCGGTACGTGGCGCAGACGGCGCGCGTGGGGCGGGCGCTCGGCGCCGCAGACGTCCCGGAGACCGTCGCGCAGCTGCGTGACCGGCTGGTCGGGTTCCGGCCGCAGCTGCGTGCGAGCGACGCCGCCCTCGACGCGGCGGCGTTCATCTACGGCGAGCCGCCCCTGCCCGGCCCGCTGCGGCCGGCCTACGTG
>JAEWYD010000047.1 GCA_023462275.1 Actinomycetes bacterium | reverse complement strand
GCTCGGCGGCGTCCGGGCGGGCGGCCCGCGGCGCGAACCCCGCGGCGATGCCCGCGACGAGGGCCGCCAGCTCGACGTCGTCGGGAGCGCCGTGCACGACGCGGACCTGGGGCGTCACAGCGGCACGTTCCCGTGCTTCTTCGCGGGCAGCGACGCCCGCTTGGTGCGCAGCGCGCGCAGCGCCCGGACGATCTGCACCCGGGTCTCGGACGGCGCGATGACGGCGTCCACGAAGCCGCGCTCGGCCGCCTCGTAGGGGTTGATCAGGGCGTCCTCGTACTCGCCCACCAGCCGCGCGCGCTCGGCCTCGACGTCACCGCCGGCGTCGGCCACGGCCTTGAGCGCGCCGCGCTGCAGGATGTTCACCGCGCCCCCGGCGCCCATGACTGCGACCTGCGCCGTCGGCCAGGCGAGGTTCACGTCCGCTCCGAGCTTCTTGGACCCCATGACGATGTACGCGCCGCCGTACGCCTTGCGCGTGATCACGGTGACGAGCGGGACCGTGGCCTCGGCGTAGGCGTAGATGAGCTTGGCGCCTCGGCGGATGATGCCGTTCCACTCCTGCTCCGTGCCGGGCAGGAACCCGGGCACGTCGACGAACGTGAGCACCGGGATGTTGAACGCGTCGCAGGTGCGCACGAAGCGCGCCGCCTTCTCGGCCGCGTTGATGTCGAGCGTGCCCGCCATGTGCAGCGGCTGGTTCGCGACGACGCCGACCGGCGAGCCCTCGACGTGCCCGAAGCCGATCAGGATGTTCGGGGCGTACAGCGACTGCACCTCGAGCAGCTCGCCGTGGTCGAGGACGTGCTCGACCACCGTGCGCATGTCGTACGGCTGGGAGTCGGAGTCCGGGACGAGCGCGTCCAGCTCGAGGTCGTCGTCGGTCACTTCCAGCGGCTGGGCGCCCTCGTCGTCCCAGGTGGGGGGCTCGGCGAGGTTGTTCGAGGGCAGGTAGCCGAGCAGGGTGTGCACCCAGTCGATCGCGTCGTCCTCGTCGGTGCCGAGGTAGTGCGCGACGCCGGAGCGCGCGTTGTGCGTCATGCCGCCGCCGAGCTCCTCGAAGCCGACGTCCTCGCCCGTCACCGCGCGGATCACGTCGGGGCCGGTGATGAACATGTGCGACGTGCCGTCGGCCATGACGACGAAGTCGGTGAGGGCGGGTGAGTACACGGCGCCGCCGGCGCTGGGCCCGAGGATCAGCGAGATCTGCGGGATCACGCCCGACGCCGCGACGTTGCGGCGGAAGATCTCGGCGAACTGGGTGAGGGCCGAGACGCCCTCCTGGATGCGGGCGCCGCCGCCGTCGAGGATCCCGATGAGCGGGACCCCGGTCCGCAGCGCCATGTCCATGACCTTGGTGATCTTCTGCCCGTGCATCTCGCCGAGCGACCCGCCGAAGACGGTGAAGTCCTGGCTGTAGACGCACACCTGGCGTCCGTCCACGGTCCCGTGGCCCACGACGACGCCGTCGCCCGGCGTCCGCTTGGCGTCCATCCCGAACGCGGTGGAGCGGTGCCGGACGAACGCGTCGAGCTCGACGAAGCTGTCCTCGTCGAGCAGGGCCTCGATGCGCTCGCGGGCGGTCTTCTTGCCGCGCGGGTGCTGGCGGGCGGCCGCGGCGTCGTCGTCGGTGGCCGCGGCGGTGCGCCGAGCCAGGTCGGCGAGCTTCGCGGCGGTGCCGGCGGGAACGTCAGTCACGAGAGTCCACGGTAGTTGTGGGGTCCGCGCAAGGCCTGTGCGGGATCGCACGGTGTCGGGCGATCGTGGTGTGCGGATGGCTACAACGCGGGCAGCGGGCGCGGCTACCGTGGCGTGATGGACCTGCTCTCCGAGGACGCCGTCCGCCAGGCGCTCGCCAGCGCCGTCCCGGGGGCGGTGGGTCGCGTGCTCGTGACCGCGACGTCGCCGTCCACGTCCACCGAGCTGGCCGCCGCGGCGCGCCAGGACCCGGGCGCCTGGCCGGACCGCTCGGTGCTCGTGACGGACCACCAGACCGCGGGCCGCGGCCGCGCCGGGCGGACGTGGGAGACGCCCGCGGGCGAGGCGCTCACGTTCTCGGTGCTGCTGCGGCCGCCGGTGGCGCCGGACCGGTTCGGGTGGCTGTCGCTGCTGGGCGGGCTCGCCGTGGTCCGCGCGCTCGAGGGCCTCGGCGTGGAGGCGGCGCTCAAGTGGCCCAACGACGTGCTGGTCGTGGACGCCGGCGAGGCGCTGGCGGGTTGGGGGCCGCACCGCAAGGTCGCCGGCGTGCTCGGCGAGGTGGCCGGGGGTGCCGCGGTGCTCGGCGTCGGGCTCAACGTGCACCAGCGTGCCCTGCCCGTCCCGCACGCGACGTCGCTGGCGGAGCGCGGCGTGACGGTCGAGCGGGCGGCGCTGCTGGGCGCCGTGCTGGCCGAGCTGGTGGCCCTGGACGACAGGTGGCGCGCGGCGGGCGGCGACGCGGTCGCGGCGGGCCTCGCGGCCGAGTGCGCCGCGGTCTGCCAGACGCTCGGCGCGCAGGTCCGGGTGACCATGCCGGCCGGCGAGCTGACCGGCTGGGCGAACGGCTTGACCGACCACGGCGGGCTCCGTGTGACGGACGACACAGGGCGCGAGCACGTGGTCCTGGCCGGCGACGTCGCGCACCTGCGGGCGTGAACCGGGCTGTCAGAGCACTGATATTACCGACCAGTAACAGTTCTTGACCCCTCCTGGGGCGCCACCTACTGTGACCGCACGCGCGGCGCAGGCCGCCGACAGGGGGCACGTCGTCGCGGGCCGGGACCATCCCGGCGCGCTCCTTCACCATTCGCCCTGGACTCGGCGCGCCCTGCGTCGCATGGCCCGATCCAGGCAGGAGCCGCCATGTCCCGTTCCGCCACGTCCACCCGCCCGACCGGAGCGCCCAGGCGCCTCGCCGGGCGCGCCGCGGTGGCCACCGTCGCCG
>JAEWYD010000046.1 GCA_023462275.1 Actinomycetes bacterium | reverse complement strand
GGTGTGGTGCTCCACGAGCGTCGCGAGCCGCCGCGCCTCCGCGCGCGCCCACGCGCCGTCGGCCCGCTGGATCGCCATGACGGCGAGCGTCCCGCCGTCCGCGAGGTCCAGCTGGACCCACGGCCGGTCCGGCCCGAAGCTCACGGACACCACCTCGGCCCACGCGAGGGGGCGTGACCGCGCGAGGTTGCGCACCGTCAGGCCCTGCGGCGTGACGTCGGCCCGCACGCCGCCGAGGCGCGCGAGGAACGCGGCCGAGCCGAGGCCGAACAGCGCCGTCGCGGCCCGGTCGACGCCGCTGGCCGGGCCGCCCGTGATCTGCGGCAGGAACGCCGCGATCCCGAGCATCATCGCCCCGAGCGCCGCGGCCAGGACGAACGGCACCACCCGGCCGGCGCGCGGCCGGAACGGACGGTAGGCGTCCGCCATGCGGCCCTCCCTCGGCGGCGTGACCGGCCGCCGAGGTTCGTGAGCGCTACAGGCGGCAGGCGTGGATCGAGGTGACCAGGATCGCCCGGGCGCCGAGGTCGTACAACGCGTCCATCACGCGGTTGGTCTCCTTGCGCGGCACCATGGCCCGCACCGCCGACCAGTCGCCGTTGTGCAGCGGCGACACGGTGGGCGACTCCAGGCCCGGGGTCACCGCGACGGCCTGCTCGACGAGAGCGCTGGGCACGTCGTAGTCCATCAGCACGTACTGGCGGGCCACCAGGACACCCTGGAGCCGGCGGGCGAGCACCTCGAGGCCCTGGGGCACCTCGACCTGCGCGCGCGGCCGGATCAGCACGGCCTCCGACTCCAGGATCGGCTCGCCGAAGACGCTCAGCCCGGCGCCGCGCAGGGTCGTGCCGGTCGAGACCACGTCCGCCACGACCTCCGCGACACCGAGCTGCACGGCGGACTCCACGGCGCCATCGAGACGGATCACGCGGGCCTCGATCCCCCGCTCGCGCAGGTACCCGTCCACCAGCACGGGGTAGGAGGTGGCGACGCGGCGGCCGTGGATCTGCTCCAGCGAGCTGACGGCGTCGGCGGGCGCCGCGAAGCGGAACGTCGAGCCGCCGAAACCCAGCTGCATGTGCTCCACCGCGTCGGCGCCCGAGTCCAGAAGCAGGTCCCGGCCGGTGATGCCGGCGTCGACCGTGCCGGAGCCGACGTACACGGCGATGTCGCGGGGGCGCAGGAAGAAGAACTCGATGTCGTGCTCCGGGTCCTGCAGCACCAGGATGCGCGGGTCGTGGCGCTGCCGGTACCCGGCCTCCCGGAGCATGTCGACGGCGGGCTCGGACAGGGAGCCCTTGTTCGGGACGGCGATGCGCAGCACGGGTGTCCTCGGGGTGGTGGGAAGGCGGGGGGTGGACAGGCGGGCACCGTCAGAGGTGCCGGTACACGTCCTCGAGCGTGAGGCCGGTGGCGATCATGAGCACCTGGGCGTGGTACAGCAGCTGCGAGATCTCCTCGGCAGCACGGTCGGCACCCTCGTGCTCGGCGGCCATCCACGCCTCGGCCGCCTCCTCCACGATCTTCTTGCCGATCGCGTGAACGCCGGCGTCGAGCTCGGCGACGGTGCCCGAGCCCGCGGGCCGCGTCACGGCCTTCTCGGACAGCTCGGCGAACAGGGAGTCGAAGGTCTTCACGTCGGCCAAGCCTAGAGGCCGGTCCGGCGGCGGGCCGCCGCCATTCGACGGGCGGACGGCGGCCACCGCCGCCGGTGCGTCAGTGGCGGGTGCGCGGCAGCCCCCGCAGCGCGAGCGCCGTGGCCAGCGCGGCCTGGGCGGCCTCGTAGCCCTTGTCCTCCCGCGACCCCGGCAGGCCGGCGCGGTCCAGCGCCTGCGCCTCGTCGTCGCAGGTGAGCAGCCCGAAGCCGACCGGCACGCCGGTGCGCACGGTGACCTGGGTCAGGCCGGACGTCGCCGCGCTGCACACGTACTCGAAGTGCGGCGTGCCGCCGCGGATGACCACGCCGAGCGCGACGACGGCGTCGGCGCCGCCGGCCACCACCCGCGCCGCCGCCACCGGCAGCTCGAAGGACCCCGGCACGCGGACGACCTCGACGTCCTCGACGCCCGCCTCGGTCAGCGCCCGGTTCGCGCCGGCCATGAGGCCGTCCATCACCGTCTCGTGCCAGCTCGCGGCCACGACGGCCACCCGCAGCCCGCTGCCGTCCAGGGTCATGGCCCCGGGTGCCCCGGCTCCGCTCATCGTGCGTCCTCCTCGAGGGTCTCCGGGCTCAGCAGGTGGCCCATCTGGCGCGCCTTGGTGCGCAGGTAGTGCAGGTTCTCGGGCGTGCGGCCCACCTCCAGGGGCTCGGCTCGCTCGACGTCGATGCCGTGGGCCACCAGGCCCGCCACCTTGGCCGGGTTGTTCGTCAGGAGGCGGAGGCGCTCGATCCCCAGGTCGGCGAGGATTGCCGCGGCCGCGCCGTACTCGCGGCGGTCGGCGGGGTAGCCGAGGTCGAGGTTCGCCTCGACGGTGTCGCGGCCGGCGTCCTGCAGGGCGTACGCCTCGATCTTGGCGAGCAGGCCGATCCCCCGGCCCTCGTGGCCGCGCAGGTACACGACCGCGCCGCCCTCGCGGGCGACCTGCTCCATGGCGGCCTGCAGCTGGGGGCCGCAGTCGCACCGTGTGGAGCCGAAGGCGTCCCCCGTGAGGCACTCGGAGTGCACCCGGACGAGGGGCACGTCGGCGGGGGCGCTGGGGTGGGCCGGGACGAGCGCCGCGTGACCGGCGCCGGTGCGCAGGTCGCGGTAGCCGTGCACGACGAACTCCCCGTGCCGGGTCGGCAGGTGCGCGCTGCCGACGGCGTGCACCCGGGGCTCGCTCGGCGCGGCCTGATCCGGGGTGGGCAGGTCGCCCTGGGCCCGGCGCCAGGCGACCAGGTCGGCGATGGTCAGGACGACCAGGCCCTCCTGCTCGGCGAGGGCCGCGGCGTCGGACAGACGCATCATCGAGCCGTCGTCGTGGACGAGCTCCGCGATGCCGGCGACCGGCTCGAGCCCGGCGAGCCGGCACAGGTCCACCGCCGCCTCGGTGTGACCGGCGCGGTGCAGCACGCCGCCGGGGACGGCGCGCAGCGGCAGGACGTGGCCGGGCCGGATGACGCTGCGCGGACCCGCAGCCGGGTCGGCGAGGACGCGGAGCGTGGTCGCCCGGTCGGCCGCGGAGATGCCGGTGGTGACGCCGTTCGCGGCATCGACGGTGACCGTGTACGCGGTGCGTCGGGGATCCTGGCTCGCGGGCACCATGAGGGGCAGGTCGAGCGCGTCGGCCCGCCCGGACGGCAGCGGCGCGCACAGGTACCCGGAGGAGTGCCGGATGATCCAGCCGACCCACTCCGCGGTGGCGGACTGCGCGGGCAGGACGGCGTCGACCTCGTTCTCGCGGTCCGGGGAGTCCGCGACGATGACGGGACGCCCGGCGCGCATCGCGTCCAGGGCCTGCTCGACGGTGCCGAGACGGATCGTCATGACGCCTGCCCCAGCATCCGCTCGACGTACTTCGCGATGACGTCGACCTCGAGGTTCACCTGGTCCCCCACCGTCAGCCGCCCCCACGTGGTGGCCGCGAGCGTCGTCGGGATGAGCGAGATCCCGAACCGGTCGGCGCCGACCGACGTGACCGTGAGCGAGACGCCGGACACGGCGATCGAGCCCTTCTCGGCGACGTACCGGGCGAGCTCGGGCGGCAGGCTCACGACGACGTCGTCCCACCGCGGGCCCGGGTGTCTCTCGAGCACCTCGCCGACGCCGTCGACGTGCCCCTGGACGATGTGCCCGTCCAGGCGTCCGGTCACCGGCACGGCCCGCTCGAGGTTCACGGTGTCGCCCGGGCGCAGACCGCCGAGGGCGGTACGGCGGATGGTCTCCGGCATGGCGTCGACCGTGAAGGTGCCGTCCCCGACGTCCGTGACCGTCAGGCAGACGCCGTCGACGGCGATCGAGCCGCCCACCGGGGTGCCGTCGGTCACGAGCGGCCCGCGCAGCGTGAGCCGCGCGTCGACGCCGGAGCTGTCCACGGCCAGCACGGTGCCGACCTCCTCGACGATCCCGGTGAACATCAGGGTTCCCTCCTCGGGGTAGCGACGACGAGCACGTCGGGGCCGAGGGCCTCGACGGAGACGGGTTCGAGACGCAGGGCGTCTGCGATGGTGCCGATCCCGAGGTCGGACACCACGGCGGGCCCTGAGCCGAGCAGCACAGGTGCGAGGTAGGCGTGCACACGGTCCACGGCGCCCGCCCGGAGCACAGCACCGACCAGCGCCGGGCCGCCCTCCACCAGCACGTGGCGCACCTCGCACCCCGCGAGTGCCGCCAGCACCTCGGTCACGTCGTGCGTGCGCAGGTGCACCAGGTCGCCCCCCGCGTCGCGGACGCGGGCGCCCGCCGGGACGTCCCTGTGCCCGACGACGACCCGCAGCGGCTGGTGCACCGCTGGACCGCCGTCGGGGGTCCGGGCGGTCAGGGCCGGGTCGTCGGCCAGGACGGTGCCCGTGGTCACGGCGATCGCGTCGACCTCGGCCCGGACCGCGTGGGCGTGCGCCCGCGCCTGCGGGCCCGTGATCCACCGGCTCGTGCCGTCGGCTGCGGCGACCCGCCCGTCCCACGTGGTGGCGATCTTCACCGTGACGAAGGGCCGTCCGGTGCGCACCGCGTGCGCCCACACGGCGAGGAGCTCGGCGGCCGCCGCGCCCCGCACGCCCGTGACCACCTCCACGCCGGCGGCCCGCAGCCGCTCGGCGCCGCCTGCGGCGACGGGGTTCGGGTCCTCGAGCCCGACGACGACGCGGGCCACCCCGGCCTCCAGAAGCGCCACCGAGCACGGTCCAGTCCGGCCGGTGTGGTCGCAGGGCTCGAGCGTCACGACCGCCGTCGCGCCGCGCACGTCCGCACCCGCGTTCCGGGCCGCCGCCAGCGCGGCCACCTCGGCGTGCGGCGTGCCGGCTCCGGCGTGCCAGCCCTCCCCCAGCGTGCGGCCGTCGGGCGCCAGCAGGACGGCGCCGACCCGGGGGTTGGGGCCGTGCACGGGACCGCGGCGCGCGAGCTCGATCGCTCGGTCCATGGCGGCGAGCTCGACTTCGCGCGCACCGCTCGGGGCGCTGACGACCGCGGCGGGTCCAGGCTGCGTGTCGCGGCCCGTCTCCATGGTCACCTCCCCGAGCGCCAAGGCTCCGGGGCAGCGTCGGGACGACGCCGAACGCCGACCCCCTGCGGGGCCGACGCCACGTGCTTCCTCCCATCCGGACTTTCACCGTCGGTCCTGGAGTTCCACCAGGTCAACCGGGCCGTTGCCGACCCGGGTCGCGGACTGTCACCGCCGGCTCGGAATTGCACCGACCCCGGAGCACGTACGTGTTCTGCGGACAGTCTGCCACACGGCCCGCCGCCCCCGTGGGGACCTGGGGATCATGGTCGCGCGGCGACCGGGCCGGTCAGTGGTGGTGCGCGGTCGCGCGCTCGCGCAGGGTGGCGATCGCACCGGCGGCGTCCGCCGCGCCGTACACCGCCGTCCCGGCGACGAACACGTTCGCGCCGGCGTCGGCGGCCCGCTCGATCGTCGCCTCCGAGACGCCGCCGTCCACCTGCAACCACACGTCGAGCCCGCTGCGCCGCACCGCCTCGCGAGCCCGGCGGAGCTTGGGCAGGACGACGTCGAGGAAGGACTGGCCGCCGAAGCCGGGCTCCACGGTCATGACCAGGAGCATGTCGAGCTCCGGCAGCAGGTCGAGGTACGGCTCCACCGGCGTCGCGGGCCGCAGCGCCATGCCGGCGCGCACGCCCGCGGCGCGGAGCTCGCGCGCCAGCCGCACGGGCGCCTGGGCTGCCTCGACGTGGAAGGTCACGGAGGCGGCGCCCGCCTCGGCGTACCGCGGCGCCCACTCGTCGGGCGCCTCGATCATCAGGTGCACGTCGACCGGGACGGGGCTCACGCGCGTGATGCGCTCCACCACCGGCAGGCCGATCGTCAGGTTCGGCACGAAGTGGTTGTCCATGACGTCGACGTGCGCGAAGTCGGCGGTCGCGATGCGGCCCAACTCGGCCTCGAGGTTCACGAAGTCGGCGGAGAGGATGCTCGGCGAGATGACGACGTCGGCCACAGGTGCAGTCTGTCGCGTCGGGGCCGCGCCCGTCACATCGTCCCGGGTCTAGGACCTGCGGAGCAGGGCGAGATGCATCGCGTCGGTGCCGTGCACGTGCGGCCACAGCTGCACGGCCGCGCCGGGCCCGAGGTCTGCGTCGCCGGCGACCGCGCGCACGGCGTCCCGGGCGTCGAGCTGCACGACGTCGGGGTGCCGCCGCAGGGCGTCCGCGACGACCGCGCGCGTCTCGGCGACGTGCGGGGAGCACGTGACGTACGCCACGACACCACCCGGTCGCACGGCGGCGAGTGCGGAGTCGAGCAGCTCCGCCTGCAGCCGCGTGAGCTGAGCGAGGTCCTCCGGCGTGCGCCGCCAGCGAGCCTCCGGGCGACGGCGGAGCGCGCCCAGCCCGGTGCAGGGGGCGTCGAGGAGGACGCGGTCGAAGCCCGCGGGCTCCGC
>JAEWYD010000045.1 GCA_023462275.1 Actinomycetes bacterium | reverse complement strand
GGCGGGCCCCGCTCGCGTTGCCTAGGATGAACCGGCGCCGCTCGGCGCGCCCGACCAGGAGGACCCGCGTGAGCAACCCCGTCTTCAGCAGCAGCGACGTCTTCGGCGACCGCGCTGGCCGCGCCGGCCGGGCGGCCCGCACCGTCACCCTGGGCGGCCCGGCTGCCGCCGGGACGGACGCGGCCGCGCTCGAGCAGCTGTACGCGAGCCCGGCCGCCACCGCGGTGCAGACCGGCCGGATGACCTACGACGACGTGATCGTCAAGACGGCGGGGCTCCTGGCGCTGGTCGTCGCCGCCGCGGCGGTCACGTGGTTCACCGCGCCGGCGCTGGCGCTGCCCGCGGCGCTGATCGCCTTCGTGCTCGCCCTCGTCGTCCAGTTCCGACGGACGCCGAGCCCGGCCCTGATCATCGCGTACGCGGTCGCGGAGGGTGTCGCCCTGGGCGGCTTCAGCTACGTCGTGCAGAACGTCGTGGACGGCCAGGGCGGGGCCGTGGACGCCCAGCCCATCGTGCTGCAGGCGCTCCTCGCGACGGCCGCGACGTTCGTCGCGACGCTCGTGCTGTTCAGCTCGGGCAGGATCCGCGTCACCGCGCGCGCCACCCGGTACTTCCTCATCGCCGGGGCGGGCTACCTCCTCTTCTCGGTGACGAACTTCTTCATCACGATCTTCGGCGGCTCGGGCGGCGGCTGGGGCCTGCGCAGCGACGTCACCGTCGCCGGCCTGCCGCTCGGCATCGTGGTGGGCGTCCTCGGGGTGCTCCTGGCGACCTACGCGCTCGTCATGGACTTCGACGCCATCAAGCGCGGCGTCGAGGGCGGCGCGCCGGCCCGCGCCGCCTGGACGGCGGCGTTCGGCCTCGTCGTCACGATCGTCTGGCTCTACGTGGAGATGCTGCGCATCCTCGCGATCTTCCGCGACAGGTGACGGCCGCGCCGTCGACCGACCGCCTACCGACACGAAGGATGCAGATGAAGATCGCCGAGCACGTCTCCGAGGTCGTCGGCGGGACGCCGCTCGTCCGGCTCCGCTCCGTGACGGCCGGTCTGGCCGCCACCGTCGTGGCCAAGGTCGAGTACGTCAGCCCCGGCGGCTCGGTGAAGGACCGCATCGCGCTGCGCATGATCGAAGCCGCGGAGGCCTCGGGCGAGCTGCGGCCCGGCGGCACGATCGTCGAGCCCACCAGCGGGAACACCGGCGTCGGGCTCGCCATCGTCGCCCAGCGCAAGGGCTACCGCTGCGTCTTCGTGTGCCCGGACAAGGTGTCGCAGGACAAGATCGACGTGCTCCGCGCGTACGGCGCCGAGGTCGTGGTGACGCCGACGGCGGTCGCCCCGGAGCACCCCGACTCCTACTACTCGGTGTCGGACCGGCTGCTGCGCGAGATCGACGGCGCCTGGAAGCCGAACCAGTACGCCAACCCGAACGGCCCGGCGTCGCACTACGCGACGACGGGACCGGAGATCTGGGCGGACACCGACGGCCGCGTCACGCACCTCGTGGCGGGCGCCGGTACCGGCGGGACCATCACCGGCACCGGCCGCTACCTCAAGGAGGTCAGCGCGGCGCGCCCGCTGGCGGACGGCGGCGTCGTGCGGGTGGTCGGCGCGGACCCGGCGGGCTCGGTGTACTCGGGGGGCGACGGGCGGCCGTACCTCGTCGAGGGCGTGGGCGAGGACTTCTGGCCCCCGGCCTACGACCCGGGGATCCCCGACGAGGTCGTGGCGGTGAGCGATGCCGAGGCCTTCGAGATGACGCGGCGCCTCGCCCGCGAGGAGGCCCTGCTCGTCGGGGGCTCCTCCGGCATGGCCGTGGTCGCGGCGCTGCGCGTCGCCCAGCGGCTCCAGGAGGAGGACCCCGAGGCGGCGGCGCGGGCGCTGGTCGTCGTGATCCTGCCCGACGGCGGGCGCGGCTACCTGTCGAAGATCTTCTCCGACGCCTGGATGCGGTCCTACGGGTTCCTGCGCGAGGGCGAGGGCGCCCTGGTGGGCGACGTGCTGCGCGGCAAGACCGGGCGGCTGCCCGACCTGGTGCACGTGCACCCCTCGGACACCGTCCGGGAGGCCATCGACATCCTGCGCGAGTACGGCGTCTCGCAGATGCCCGTGGTCAAGGCGGAGCCGCCGGTCAAGGCCGGCGAGGTGGCGGGATCCGTGAGCGAGCGCGACCTGCTCGACGCGGTCTTCGCCGGTCGCGCCGAGCTGGCCGACCGCGTCGACCGGCACATGGGACCGCCGCTGCCGCTCATCGGCGTCGGCGAGCACCTCGACGCGGCACGCACGGCGCTGCACGACGCGGATGCGCTCATGGTCGTGGCGGACGGCGACCCGGTGGGCGTCCTGACCCGCCAGGACCTGCTGGGCTACCTCGCGCGGTAGGGCCGTTCGCCCGGCCCCGGGCCGGTAGGGTTCGGGATCGAAAGGATTCGGGCCGGCGCGCCGAAGGTCCGGCCCGTCAGATCGAAGGAGATCCCTGCCGTGGCGATGTACGACCTGCCGGTCGACCAGCTCCGCACCTACCGGCCGGAGGTGCCCGAGCCTGCCGACTTCGACGCATTCTGGGCGACGACGCTGGCCGAGACGCGCGAGCACGACCTGGCGCTGCGGGTGGAGCGCGCGGACACGCCGCTGCGCCTCGTGGACGTCTACGACGTGACCTTCGCCGGCTTCGGGGGCCACCCGGTCCGCGCGTGGCTCACCCGCCCCGCGGGCGAGACCGGCGACCTGCCGGTGGTCGTGGAGTTCATCGGCTACGGCGGTGGGCGTGGGTTCGCGCACGAGCACCTGGTCTGGGCGAACGCCGGCGTCGCGCACCTGCTCATGGACAGCCGCGGGCAGGGCGGCACCTGGGGCTCGGGCGGCGCCACGCCGGACCCGGTGGGCAGCGGCCCGCACACGCCCGGCGTCATGACGGCGGGCATCGAGTCGCCGCACGACCACTACTACCGGCGGATCTTCACCGACGGCGTGCGCGCGGTGGAGGCCGCCCGCGCGCTGCCGGGCGTGGACGCGTCGCGCGTGGCGGCCGCGGGCATCAGCCAGGGCGGCGGCATCACGCTCGCCGTCGCGGGGCTGGTGCCGGACCTGGCCGCCGCCATGCCCGACGTGCCGTTCCTGTGCCACATGCGGCGCGCCGTCGAGATCACCGACGACTTCCCGTACGGCGAGATCACGAAGTACCTCGCCGTGAACCGCGACATGGTCGACACGGCGTTCCGCACGCTGTCGTACTTCGACGGGGTGAGCTTTGCGCGCCGGGCGAGCGCGCCGGCCCAGTTCTCCGTGGCCCTCATGGACCCCATCTGCCCGCCGTCGACGGTGTACGCCGCCTTCAACCACTACGGGGAGCGCGCGGGGGCGCCGGTGCCGAAGGAGATCACCGAGTACCCGTTCAACCAGCACGAGGGCGGCCAGGCCTACCAGGTCGAGCGCCAGCTGCGCTGGTTCCCGGGCGCGCGCTGAACCCTCAGGCCGCGCGCTGAGCCCTCAGGCCGCGTGCAGCCCGGCCTCGAGGACGTCGAGCAGGCGGGCGAAGCTCGCGTCGACGTCCTCGGGCATGCCAAAGCCGCCCTGGAGCTCGAGCAGCACGAACCCGTGCAGCGCGGCCCGGACGGCCCGGACGGCGTGCACCAGCTCGGCGCCGGCGAGCCGACCGATCAGCGGCTCGAGCGCTGCCGCGGTGGCGCGGACGGCGTCGTCGTTGGCGTCGCGCAGCGGACCGGGCTCGTCGACGGCGGGGGAGACCTGCGAGAGCAGGTAGCGGCCCGGGTGCGCGGTCGCGTACCCGCGCAGCGCCCCGGCGGTGCGGCGCAGTGCGGCGCCGGCGTCCGCGGCGTCCGCGGCTTCCGTGGTCTCCCCGGG
>JAEWYD010000044.1 GCA_023462275.1 Actinomycetes bacterium | reverse complement strand
ACGCCGACGCCGACGCCGACGCCGACGCCGACGCCGACGCCGCCGTCGTGCTCGTCGCGGCGCCGGCCGGGGGCGCGCTCGACGCACGGCCGGACGGCTCCGTCGTCGTGCGGGACGAGGCGGGTCGAGCGGTGGGCGGCGTCGCCCCGGTCCGGTCGGCGCGGCTCGAGGCGGTGGCACCGGACCTCGTCACCGTCACCGCAGACGCCGCCGCGGCCCTGGAGCTGCGGGTGTCCGACTCCGCTCTGGTCAGCGCCACGTGGGGCGAGCGGGAGGGCGGCCGGTCGCTCGCCGTCGTGCCGACCGCGTGGGCGCGCGCCGCCGGCGAGGCCGGGCTGGCCCTCGTCCAGGCGCAGCTCGAGGTCGCCGTGCCGGAGGCCGGCTCGGCGACCATGCGCGACCAGCTCGCCTGCCACGCCGTCGGCGCCCCGGACAAGGCCAGGTGGAACCTCGAGCCCTGGCGGCCCGACGTCGGCCTGCTCGCCACCATGGCCGCGCGCTGCAACCCCGAGGCCTGAGGCGCCGCCCCGCCGTCCGACCGGGTGAGACGGCTCCCGACGCGGCCCGGCTGCGCGGGTAGCCTGTGCCCGTCCGCGCGCGCCGTCCGGTAGGGAACCCATGACCACCGCTGACTCCACCCCCCTCGCTCCCGCCGCCGACGACGTCGACGCCCGCATGGACACCGTCGGCCACGCCGCGGCCACGCCGGACGCCCCGCAGCCGTTCGCCGAGCTCGGCCTCAAGCCGGACGAGTACGCGCAGATCCGCGAGCTCCTGGGCCGCCGCCCCACCAACGCCGAGCTGGCCATGTACTCGGTGATGTGGTCGGAGCACTGCTCCTACAAGTCCTCCAAGATCCACCTGAAGAAGTTCGGCGACCGCACCACGGACAAGATGCGTGAGCGCCTCATGGTGGGCATGGGCCAGAACGCAGGCGTGGTGGACATCGGCGACGGCTGGGCCGTGACGTTCAAGGTGGAGTCGCACAACCACCCGAGCTTCGTGGAGCCCTACCAGGGCGCCGCGACCGGCGTCGGCGGCATCGTGCGCGACATCATGTCGATGGGCGCCCGCCCGGTCGCCGTCATGGACCAGCTCCGCTTCGGCGCGGTCGACCACCCCGACACGGCGCGCGTCGTGCACGGCGTGGTGGCCGGCGTCGGCGGCTACGGCAACTGCCTGGGCCTGCCGAACATCGGCGGCGAGCTCGTCTTCGACGGCTCCTACCAGGGCAACCCCCTGGTCAACGCGCTCTGCCTCGGCGTCCTGCGGCACGAGGACGTCCACCTGGCCAACGCGACCGGCGTCGGCAACGCGGTCATCCTCTTCGGTGCCCGCACCGGCGGCGACGGCATCGGCGGCGCGTCGATCCTGGCGAGCGAGACGTTCGTCGACGGCGTCCCCTCCAAGCGGCCGAGCGTCCAGGTGGGCGACCCGTTCATGGAGAAGGTCCTCATCGAGTGCTGCCTGGAGCTGTTCCAGGCGGGCGTCGTGGAGGGCATCCAGGACCTGGGCGCGGCCGGCATCTCGTGCGCGACGTCGGAGCTCGCCAGCAACGGCGAGGGCGGCATGCACGTCGACCTGGAGAAGGTGCTGCTGCGCGACCCCACGCTGACGGCCGGCGAGATCCTCATGTCGGAGTCGCAGGAGCGGATGATGGCGGTCGTCCGCCCCGAGCACCTCGAGGAGTTCCTCGCCATCACGGCGCGCTGGGACGTCGAGACCGCCGTCATCGGCGAGGTCACGGACACCGGCCGCCTCACGATCGACCACTTCGGTCACCGCATCGTCGACGTCGACCCGCGCACCGTCGCCCACGAGGGCCCGGTCTACGACCGCCCGTACGCGCGCCCCGCCTGGCAGGACGCGCTGCAGGCTGACACGGTGAGCGGCCCGGCCGGCGCGGCGCGGTACGCCCGGCCCGAGACGGGCGCGGAGCTGCGCGAGACCCTGCTGCGCCTCGTCGCCTCGCCGAACCTCGCCAGCAAGGCGTGGGTCACCGACCAGTACGACCGCTTCGTACAGGGCAACACCGCGCTCGCCCAGCCCGACGACGCCGGCGTGGTCCGCGTCGACGAGGAGACCGGCCTCGGCGTCGCCCTCGCGACCGACGCCAACGGCCGGTACGCCAAGCTCGACCCCTACGTCGGCGCGCAGCTCGCGCTCGCGGAGGCGTACCGCAACGTCGCCACGGTCGGCGCCCGCCCGCTCGCCGTCACCGACTGCCTGAACTTCGGCTCGCCGGAGGACCCGGCCGCCATGTGGCAGCTCGTCCAGGCGATCGAGGGCCTCGCCGACGCGTGCGCGGAGCTGGGCGTGCCCGTGACCGGCGGCAACGTGTCGCTCTACAACAGCACCGGCGAGCTCGGCAGCATCGACTCCTCCATCCACCCCACCCCGGTCGCGGGCGTCCTCGGCGTGCTGGACGACGTCGCGCGCGTCGTGCCGTCCGGCTGGCGCACGCCGGGCCAGGCGGTCTTCCTGCTCGGCACCACCCGCGACGAGCTGGACGGCTCCGCGTGGGCCGACGTCGTGCACGGGCACCTCGGTGGCCTGCCGCCGCGCGTGGACCTGGCGGCCGAGCGAGCGCTCGCCACCGTGCTCGTGACCGCGGCGCGCGACGGGCTGGTCGACGCCGCGCACGACCTCTCGGAGGGCGGCCTCGCGCAGGCGCTCGTCGAGGCCTCGCTGCGGTACGGCGTCGGGGTCACCGCCGACGTCGCCGCGCTGTGCGAGCG
>JAEWYD010000043.1 GCA_023462275.1 Actinomycetes bacterium | reverse complement strand
GGTGGGGTGAGTCGGGCCGGGCGGGGTCGGGTTGGGTGGGTTGGGTGGGTCGGGTTGGGTGGGGTGCGTCCAGCCGGGCTGCGAGACTGGCGTCATGGACCGCGCGCGCGTCGACGCCTGGATCTGGGGCGTCCGGCTCTACACGACGCGTTCGCAGGCCGCGGCCGCGTGCCGGGCCGGACACGTGCGCGTGAACGGCGACCGGGCCAAGCCCGCGACCCTGGTCGGGCCCGGCGACGAGGTCGCCGTCCAGCTGCCCGGGCGCGAGCGCGTCTACGAGGTGACCGCCGTCATCACCAAGCGGGCGAGCGCCGTCGTCGCCGCCGAGTGCTACGTGGACAGGACGCCGCCGCCACCGCCGCGGGAGTTCGTCGCCCCGGTGGCGTCCCGGCTCAGGGGCACGGGGCGGCCGACCAAGCGCGAGCGGCGCGAGATCGACAGGTTCCGCGGCCGCTGAGCGGACGCGTCCGGGCCCGGCTCGGGCGGCGGGGCGGCGTCGAGCGGCTCGGTCGTCATGGCGACCCGGGCGGCGGTGTACGCGAGCACGGGGACGGTGATCCAGACGAGGCCCCCGAGGAGCTTGGCGCCGTCCTCGGCGAGGAACCAGAGGTCGCCCTCGCGGTCGAGGGTGTCGATGGCGACCGAGAGCCCGAGCAGCGCGCCGCCGAGCAGCAGCGCCGCGCCCGGGCCACGCCGCAGCCGGCCGCGCAGCGCCCCGACGCACAGCGCCGCGAGCACCGCGTACACGACGTAGAAGGCCTCGTCGGGGATGCCGACCCGGGGCCCGAGGTCGTCGTGGACCATGAGGACGTCGTCGGCCAGGAGGAGCAGGGCCAGGGTCCCGAGGAGGACGAGGGCGCGGCGGTATGCCGGCGTCGTCCACGCGACGAACAGGCAGAGCGCGCCGGCGACGCCCCAGACCACGGCCGACAGGATCGAGACGGACCCGCCGTAGAAGGGCAGGCCGGGCGCGAGCGCCGCCGGGTCGCGCGTGAACTCACCGGTGGAGACGTGCAGCACCCGCGCCGCGAGCGCGACGAGGGCCAGCACGGCCACACCGAGGGTGACCGCGGTGGCCGGGAGCCGCCATGTCGTCATCGGCCGAGGCTACGGCGTTCATCGGCTGTTTACACGTTGTACGCCGTGACATCACTCCGACGGCGGCCGGAGACGACGCGACGGCCCACCCCCCGGTGTGGGGCGGGCCGTCGCGGATGCCCGGACCCCGGTGCGGGGGAGCGGGCGGCTCAGTGAGCGCCGAGTCAGATGGCGCGGATGTTCGAGGCCTGCGGGCCCTTCTGACCCTGCGTCACCTCGAACTCCACGCGCTGGTTCTCCTCGAGGGAGCGGTAGCCGCGCCCGTCGATGGCGGAGTAGTGGGCGAAGACGTCGGCGCCGCCGTCGTCAGGGGCGATGAAGCCGAAGCCCTTCTCGGCGTTGAACCACTTCACGACTCCAGTAGCCATGGAAGCTCCTCTCAGAGCAGTCAACCCAGCCCCGCGGTTCGGTGCTGGCGGTGAGGGGTTTCTGCTCGGGTACTGCAACCACGGCATTCACTCCTACAACGTGAGGCCAGCCTACCCGAGTGCCGAGAGATTTCCACGGCAACGCTCGCGGGGCGGCCCTGAGTTACGCTCAAAGCCCCGCGAGCGGTCCTGGCTCGTACGCGTCGACCAGAGCGGAAGTCCCATGAGCGCCGGTACCACCGACACCCCTCGTGCCGCAGCGAGGCAGGTCAGCGACTTCACCGAGCTCTCCCGGCGGGTCCACGACGCGGGGCTGATGCGCCGCCGCCTGGGCTACTACTGGACGCAGTTCGGCATCCTGACGGCCCTGCTGCTCGCTCTCGGCGCCGCCGTCGTGCTCCTCGGCCACACGTGGTGGCAGCTGGTCATCGCGGCCCTGCTGGCCCTCGTGCTCGGTCAGGTCATGTTCCTCGGGCACGACGCCGCGCACCGACAGATCTTCGCCTCGGGCCGCTGGAACGACTGGGCGAGCCTGACGATCGCGAACCTCTACGCCGGCATGAGCTACGGCTGGTGGACGCACAAGCACAGCCGGCACCACGCCAAGCCGAACCAGGTCGGCACCGACCCGGACATCGCCAATGGCGTCCTCGTCTTCCACGCGGACCCCGACGCCGCCCCGCGAACCGGCCTGCGGGGCTGGGTCGCCCAGCGCCAGGGCTGGCTCTTCTTCCCGCTCCTGCTGCTCGAGGGCCTGAACCTGCACGTCTCCGGGGTGCGGACCATCTTCGGCCGCGGGCCCGTGAAGCGGCGTCCGGTCGAGATCGTGCTGGTCACCGTGCGGCTCGTCGGGTACGTGGCGCTCGTCTTCTGGGCGCTGCCGGTGGGCATGGGGTTCGCGTTCCTCGGCGTGCAGCTCGGGCTCTTCGGCCTCTACATGGGGGCCGTGTTCGCGCCCAACCACAAGGGCATGCCGGTCGTCCCGCCCGACTCGAAGATCGACTTCCTGCGGCGCCAGGTGCTCATGAGCCGGAACGTCACGGGCACGCGCGCCGTCGACTGGTTCACCGGCGGCCTCAACCACCAGGTCGAGCACCACCTCTTCCCGAGCATGCCGCGGCCGCACCTGCGCCAGGCCCGGCCGATCGTGCGCGCGTACTGCCAGGAGCGCGGGATCGCCTACACCGAGACGACGCTGCTCGGCTCGTACCGGATCGTCGTCCAGTACCTCAACCGCGTGGGGCTCGCGGCGCGCGACCCGTTCCAGTGCCCCCTCACCCTGGAGCTCCGCTCCGCGCGGTGAGGACCGGCACGACGCCGTCGGCGGGCCGTGCCAGGGTGGTCCCCGAGAGGAGACACCCGTGACCTACGAGCCCGACCCGAGCCGCTACGAGCGGATGACCTACCGCCGGACTGGCCGCAGCGGCCTGGACCTGCCCGCCATCTCGCTCGGCCTGTGGCACAACTTCGGCGACGACCGCGCCTTCGAGACGCAGCGCGCCGTCGTCCGCCGCGCGTTCGACCTCGGGGTGACGCACTTCGACCTGGCCAACAATTACGGGCCGCCCTACGGGGCCGCGGAGCGCAGCTTCGGCCGCCTGCTGCGCACGGACCTGCGGCCGTTCCGCGACGAGCTCGTCATCTCCACCAAGGCCGGGTACGACATGTGGCCGGGTCCGTACGGGCAGGGCGGCGGATCGCGCAAGTACCTGCTGGCCAGCCTCGACCAGTCGCTCGAGCGGCTCGGCCTGGACTACGTGGACATCTTCTACAGCCACCGCTTCGACCCGACGACGCCGCTCGAGGAGACCATGGGCGCGCTCGACCAGGCCGTGCGCTCGGGGCGGGCGCTCTATGCGGGCATCTCGTCGTACAGCCCGGCGGACACGCGCCGCGCGGTGGAGATCCTCGCGTCGCTGGGGACGCCGCTGCTCATCCACCAGCCGTCGTACTCGATGCTGAACCGCTGGATCGAGGAGTCGCTGCTCGACGTGCTCGAGGACGCCGGGGTCGGCTGCATCGCCTTCTCGCCGCTGGCGCAGGGGATGCTCACCGACAAGTACCTGGGTGGGATCCCCGAGGGGTCCCGGGCGTCGCAGGGCAAGTCCCTCGACCCCGGGCTGCTCAAGCCGGAGGCGCTCGAGCACGTGAGGCGCCTGGACGCCCTCGCCCAGGAGCGCGGGCAGACGCTGCCGCAGATGGCGCTGGCGTGGGCGCTCCGCGACCCGCGCGTCACCTCCGTGGTCGCCGGGGCGAGCTCGGTGGCGCAGCTCGAGGAGAACCTGGGCGCCCTCGCGCGCCTCGACTTCACCGCCGAGGAGCTCGCCACCATCGACCAGGACGCCGTGGACGCCGGCATCGACATCTGGGCGGCGTCGCGCGGCGCCGTCGGGCCGCCGCGGCCGGCGAAGAAGCGCTGAGGCGCGCCGGCGTCAGGAGGCCCGGCGGCCCGCCGAGGCGCGCAGACGCCGGAGCGCCAGGTACATCTCGCAGCCGAGGCAGAAGCCGAAGGCGGCGTTGAGGAACGCGGCCACCAGGGCGATCGCGCCCGCGACCGGGACGGCGAGCGGGGTGACCGGGCTGAGCGCGAGCCCGGCGACGGTCACGACGAGGCCGACGGCCTGCGCGAACCGCGGCGGCTCCGGCTCCTCCAGGTAGAGGGGTGCCGCGAGGCGGGGCCGGACCCACCGTCGGAACGCCCAGCCCTGCACCGACCGCTGCGGACCGCGCACGGTGCCGACGAGGAACAGCAGCGCGGCGACGGCCAGCACCGCCCGGCCCGCCGCGTTCTCGCCGAGCACGACGGCGACGCCCAGCAGCGTGGCGCTCACGCCGGCGCCGAAGCGCGGTCCGCGCGGGTCGATGCCTCGCGTGGCGTCGACGGCTCCTGGTGCCTGCTCAGCCACGGCGGCTCCCTTCGGTGGTGCGGGCGGTGCGGGCGGTGCGGGTGGTGCGGGTACCGGCGGCGCCCGTGGACGAGGGCTCGGTGCGACCCGCCGGCACGCCCAGGGCGGCCAGCGCGGCGACCGCCTGGCCGGCCGTCATCGGGCCCGAGGTCCGTCCGCGGACGGTACCGGTCCCGTCGACCAGGAGCACCGTCGGCGTGCGCAGGACGCCGAACCGGCTCGCGAGGTCCAGGCGCTCGTCCGCAGGCACGTCCACGTGCGCGACGCCGTCCGCCCGCGCCGCGACGTCCGCGAGGGTGCGCCGGACCTGCGGGCAGATGGCGCACGTACGCGCCGAGAACTGCACGAACGTCGCCCGGCGGCCGAGGGGCGCGCCGAGCTCGTCGGGCGTGACGGTGGCCGTGGCGGCGCGCGGTGCCGCGAAGGTCCCGTCCCGCCGTCGGCGCAGCGCCAGGACGGCCGAGGCCGCGGCCAGGAGCAGGACCACCAGGACGAGGCGGCCGGTGGTGTCGTCGAGCACTCTCGTCCTCCCGGTCGGGTGAGGCGCGTCGACCGGTGCGGCGTGCCCAGGGGCCCCAACACCCCCGGGGGCCGGGTGCTTCCCGCCGGTGACCGGCGTCTCACGAGGCGAACTTGTCAGCGGTTGCACGGTGGCTATCCCGCCCCCTGCTCCCGCACTGGGCCGGGTGAAGCCGGCGCGCCGGATGGGGGGGCCGGTTGCGGGGCGCAGGTCCCGGCCGTCCAATTGAAAGACCTGTCCGAGCCCGACCTGAGGAGCCCCCATGGATCCCATCGCCTGGATCGTGATCGCGGTCGTCGTCGTGGTCGTCGCCGTCGCCGTCGCCGTGGCGGTACGCAACAGCGGCCGGCGCCGCGTGGAGGCCGAGCGTGCCCGCGCCCAGCGCATCCGCGAGGAGGCGGAGGCCGAGCAGATCGAGGTCCAGCGC
>JAEWYD010000042.1 GCA_023462275.1 Actinomycetes bacterium | reverse complement strand
CGCTGGACCAGCTCCGTGCGGACCTCCTCGTACAGCTGACGACCGGTGAGGTCGAGGGCTGCGCGGCATGGCTGGCGCTCGCTGGACCGCGCGGGGGCGGGGCGAGGGGCGCGGGTGGGACCGACACCGGCGCGATCGAAACCGGCGGGATCGGCACCGGCACGGTCGGCAGTGGCACGGTCGGCAGCGGCGGGATCGACATCCGCGGCACCCGCGAGATCGACGCCCGCGTGCCGGGCGCGACCACGACGGCTCAGCACTTCCGCAGCACCGCCGCCCGCACCGAGATCCGGGTCACGGTGGCGCTCTCCACGCTGCTCTGCCTCGACGACCAGCCCGCCGACCTCGCCGGGTACGGCCCCATCACCGCGGAGGCCGCGCGGGCCCTCGCCGAGGGCGGGACGTGGCGCCGCATCGTGACCGACCCGCTGTCCGGGCAGGTGCTCGACGTCGGGCGCACGCGCTACCGACCACCTGAGGCGCTTGCGCGGCACGTCCGGGTACGCGACGGCCGGTGCGCCTCACCCGTCTGCTCAGCGACCGCCGAGTCGTGCGACCTCGACCACACGGTCGAGTTCCACGGCGAGGGAGGGCCGACCAGCCCCGCCAACCTCGGCCCGCTGTGCCGCCGGGACCACCGCATCAAGACGGACGGCGGATTCGTCATGCGCCAGGTGGCACCCGGGCACTTCGAGTGGGAGACACCGTCGGGGCATCGTTACGCCGTCGCGCCGGGGCTAGACACACCCAGTGAGCGCCTGCCCGGGGTGCGGCACAGCTACGCGCACGCGGGCGCGATCCCGTTCTGAGGAGGGTCGTGCTGAGCGGTTCCTCCCGAGCGGCGCCGTCGGGAGGACCACCGCCGTCAGGAGCGCCGTCCCAAGCGCTGCCGCCCCGAAAGGCGCGCGTCGCAGTCCTACCTGAGCCGTCGCCGCCCGGCCACCCAGGGCTTGCGCGTGCGCGTCGGCAGAAGGTCGAGCTCGCGCGCGGCGGCCACGACCTCTGGCGGGGCGATCTCGATGGTGCGCGGGAACCTCACCGGCGGCGGCCCGAACGCCTTGCGCGCACCTTCCACCACGGTCTTGCCGAGCGCCCGCCCACCGGTGACGCCGATCGCCGCTCCGACGCCGAAGGGAAGCAGCCGTCCGAAGGCGATGGCACCGTGCTTGGCCGCCTGCCGTCGGATCAGCCGGCGGGTGAGGGCACCGTTCACCCGGCGGATCGTCGTCGTCGGCATGTTCACGAGGAGGCCTTTGGCCCACGCCGCGGTCCCCAGACCGGTCTGCTCACCCACGGTCTTGGCACCCTGCTCGCCGAGGACGGTGGCCAGCAGCAGGGTCCGCCGGCGAGCGACGTCGTCGACGGCAATGCCGTGAACGTCGGCGACGGCCAGGGCGAACGCTGCTGAGGCCGCGAAGAACGCGGCCACGTCCGTGGCGGTCAGGGCCGTGGCCGTGCCGGTCCCGATGGCCGGGGCCGCCGCTGCCGCTCCGACCGCACCGCCCGACGTCGCCACCGCCAGCAGGTACTGCTTCTCGAGGATCGCGATGATCTGCGCCGGGCTGGCCTCGGGGTTGCGCGTGCGCAGCCGGTCGACGTGCGCGTGGACCGTGCCGGACGGGATCGCGACCGCCTTGTCAATCATCGCGTCGATCATGCGGATCCCGGTCGTCGCGCCCGGCTCCGGCGCGTTGGGCGTGCCGAGCAGGAGATCGGCCGACGGCTCGCGGACTGGCGAGATCGCCGCCGCCGGGTCGCTCGCCGCGCTCGGCCGCTCGGGCTGGAACGGGCTCGGCTCGGGCTGGAACGCGCCCGGCGCGTCGGGCTGGAAGGGGGGCTGGTCCGACATGGCTCGATGGTCGCACGCACGCCCTCACCGCGCCGCGCGGCACGGGGACGCGCCAGCAACCCCAGCGCCCGCCACCACCGGCCGGCCCCAGGCGGAGCCGGGCTCAGCCGACCGGTTCGGCGCCGGCTCAGCCCACCGGTTCGGCGCCGGCGCCGAAGACCTCCGCGACCGCCACGAGCGCGCACTCCTCGTCCTCTTCGGACAGGCCGCCGCTCACGCCCACGCCGCCCACGACTACGCCGTCCCGCGTCACGGGGACGCCGCCCGCGGCGAGCACGTAGCGCGGGTTCACGGTGGTGATCCCGAACCCGGGACCACCGGGCTGCGCGATGGCCATCAGCTCGCCGGACCGCATGCGCCACGCGGCCGCCGTGTAGGCCTTGCCGGCGGCGAAGTCGACCGTGACGAGCGCGGTGCCATCACCGCGGGCGAAGACGACGGGCTGCCCGCCCGCGTCGACCACGCAGCAGGTCACCGCGATGCCGATGCGCGCGGCGTGGGCCCGCGCCGCGCGCACGACGGCGAGCGCCTCATCGAGGGTCGGGCCGGCCGCGACCACGCGCGCGCCGGCCACCTCGTGCGCATTCGTCCGGCTCGAGCTCATCTGGCTCGAGCTCGTCTGGCTCGCACTCGTCTCGCCCGAGCCGGCAGCACCCGCGCCCGACGCCGCCCCTCCTCCCGCGGCAGCGCTCACCACTGGTCGTGCACGTACTGCCGCACGTTCCGGTCGTAGATGTCGGCGAGGGCCGCGAGCTGGGTCTCGCTCAACGGGTGTAGGTCGGCTGCGGCGGCGTTCGCGCGGGCCTGGTCGGGCCGGGACGCGCCGGGGATGACCGTCGAGACGCCCGGCTGGTCGATGATCCACCGCAGGGCCAGCTGGGCGGTCGTCGCGCCCTCCGGCGTCAGCCCGGCCACCTCGCGGGCGGCGCGCACGCCGACCTCGTACGGCACGCCGGAGAACGTCTCGCCCCTGTCGAAGGCCTCGCCGTTCCGGTTGTAGGAGCGGTGGTCGTCGGCGGCGAACTGCGTCTGCTCGTCGTACTTGCCGGAGAGCAGGCCCGACGCGAGGGGCACTCGCGCGATGATCCCAACGCCGGCCTCCTCCGCCGCGGGGAGCACGCGCTCGAGGGGCTTGCGCCGGAAGATGTTGAGGATGATCTGGATGCTGGCGACGTTGGGCCGGGCGATGGCGGCGAGCGCCTGGTCGACCGTCTCGACCGAGAGGCCGTAGGCCGCGATCCGGCCCTCGTCGACCATGGTGTCGAGCCAGTCGTACGTCTGGGCGGCCTCGATGACGGCGCTCGGCGGGCAGTGCAGCTGCACGAGGTCGAGGGTGTCGACGCCGAGGTTCTCCCGCGACCGGTCGTTCCAGGCCCGGAAGGCGTCGAGGGTGTAGTTCTCCGGCTCCTGCGCGACCCGTCGGCCCATCTTCGTCGCGACCACGAGGCCCGCCTCGGGTCGCTCGCGCAGCAGGCGCCCGACGAAGCGCTCGCTCCGTCCGTCGCCGTACACGTCGGCGGTGTCGAGGAACGTCACGCCGGCGTCGACCGCCGCGTGGAGGATCTCCATGGCCTGGTCGTCGCCGACTTCGCCCCAGTCGGCCCCGAGCTGCCAGCAGCCCAGGCCCACCACACGCACGTCACGACCCGTCCGGCCCAGCACTCGCGTCTCCATGACGACGACGGTACCTGGCGCCGCAACCGCGGATCGAATCGTTCTGGGTTGCCCGACGGCGGAGCGAGACGCAGGGGACGCGCCTGGCTGCCGTGCGGGCCGCCGGCGAGGGACCTAGGTGCGCGCGGGGGCACGCGACCGTCCCGTGCGGGCATGCCGAGGCACGGGCCGGCGTTGACATGGACGCACGACCACCCACCACGACCACCCAGCACGACCACCCGCCCACCACGACCACTTCGCCGAGGAGGCCGCCCCCATGGCCCACCGCCCGGCATCGGCGTCGGCGCGCCTGCCCGTCCCCGCCGAGCAGGCGTGGGAGCTGCTGACGGACGTCCGCAACCACGCCCGGTGGATCCCCCTGACGCGCATCGACGCACCCCACCCGCTCGTGGCCGGCGACACCTTCGCGGCGGTGACCGGTCCCCGGGCCGCGCGCGGCGGCCGCGGACTGGTCGACCGCATGCGCGTGACGTCGTCCACCCCGCCGACGACGTCGCCGCCCTCGCCCGGCCGGGCCGCCTACCGCAAGCTCGGGCCGGTCCTGCTCGGGACGGCGGAGCTGCGCGTCGCGCCCCTCGGGCCCCATGCGTGCACCGTCACCTGGGACGAGGCGATCCACCTGCGCGGTCTGCCGGCCGGGCTCGTGGCACCGGTCGCGCGCCCCCTGGCGGCCGCCATGGTGCGGCGCGCGCTGACGTCCGCCCTGGCGGAGGTCACCTCGCCCGGCCCACGGCGCGACGGCGTCCGCTGAGACCACGGCGCGACGGCGTCCGCTGAGACGCCGGCACGACGGCGTCCACCACACGACCGCGCAACGACGCCCGCCCACACGCCGGCACGACGACGCCCGCCCACACGCCGGCACGACGATGTCCACCACACGCCGGCACGACGGCGTCCACCACACGACCGCGCGACGACGCCCGCTGACACGCCGGCGCGGGAACGCCCACCGACCCGACGGGACGCGGACGGCCCCTCGCGCGACGGCCCGCCGGGCCACGCCACGACCCGCGACAACCCGCACCACGCAACGTTCCGCCGCTGATCACCCCGCGAACGCAACACTCCCGCGTCGGACACGCACGGATGCGACGCGCTCGCGCGCAGGCCCCCCGCATAGCCTCATAGGCGATCCCCGTCGCGGCACCGCCGCCGCGCCACCGCCCGACCCGCGGGCCGCCCTGGCCCCACCCCCGGAGGTCACGAGTGACCCGCACGTCCACGCCCCGGCACTACCTGATGTGCCGCCCCGACTTCTACGAGATCGCCTACGAGATCAACCCGTGGATGGACGTCACCCGCGCGGCGGACCGGGCCCGCGCCGTCGGGCAGTGGCAGGAGCTGTACCGGACGTACCTGGAGTGGGGCCACACGGTCGAGCTGATCGACCCGATCCCGGGCCTGCCCGACATGGTCTACGCCGCGAACGGCGCCATGGTGGTCGACGGCGTCGTCTACTCGGCGAGGTTCCGCTACCCCGAGCGGGCCGCCGAGGGCCCCGCGTACCAGAAGTGGTTCGCCGACCGCGGCTACGTCACGCACACGGCTGCGGAGATCAACGAGGGCGAGGGGGACATGCTCATGGCGGGCGACGTCATCCTCGGCGGCTCGGGCTTCCGCACCGACCCCGCAGCCCACCGGGAGCTCGCGGAGCTGACCGGGCACGAGGTCATCACCCTCGAGCTCGTCGACCCGCGCATGTACCACCTGGACACGGCGCTGACGGCGTTGAACGGGACGCCCGACCAGCCCCTCATCGCGTACTACCCCGGGGCGTTCACGGAGCGCTCGCAGGGTGTCCTCCGCGAGCGTTTCCCCGACGCGATCCTCGCCACCGAGCGGGACGCGCTCGTCCTCGGCCTCAACTCGGTCTCCGACGGCGAGCACGTCGTGCACTCGCCCGCGGCGGTCGACTTCCCCGACCAGCTCCGCGAGCACGGCTTCGAGCCGGTCGCCATCGACACCTCCGAGCTGCTGAAGGGCGGCGGCGGGGCCAAGTGCTGCACCCTGGAGATCCGCCCGGCGCCCGCCTCGGCTCCGACGGTCTGACATGGACTCGACGCACCTCGCGCCCAACTACCACCCGCTCCCGGTCCGCATCGCGGGCGCCGAGGGCGCGTGGGTCCGGGACGTCGACGGCGTCGAGTACCTCGACCTGCTCGCCGGCTACAGCGCGCTCAACTTCGGCCACCGCCACCCCGCGCTCGTCGAGGCCGCCCGCGCCCAGCTCGACCGCCTCACGCTCACGTCGCGGGCCTTCGAGCACGACCTGCTGCACCCGTTCGCCGACCGGCTCGCCGCACTCGTCGGTCCCCTCACCGCGGCGGCGCCGGGCGGCGAGCCCGCGCTCGTCCTCCCGATGAACACCGGCGCGGAGGCCGTCGAGACGGCGATCAAGGCGGTCCGCAAGTGGGGCTACGACGTCCGTGGCGTTCCGGCCGACCGCGCCACCATCGTGGTCGCGGCCGGCAACTTCCACGGCCGCACGACGACGATCGTCTCCTTCTCGACCGACGACGACGCCCGGCGCGGCTTCGGCCCGTACACCCCGGGCTTCCGCGTGGTGCCGTTCGGCGACGCCGACGCGGTGGCCGCCGCGGTCGACGAGACCACGGTCGCCGTCCTGCTCGAGCCGGTCCAGGGCGAGGCGGGCGTCGTCGTCCCGCCGCCGACGTACCTGCCGGCGGTGCGCGCGCTGTGCGACGCGGCCGGCGTCCTCCTCGTGGCAGACGAGGTGCAGTCCGGCCTGGGCCGCACCGGCTCCACCCTGGCGTGCGAGCTCGTCGGCGTCCGCCCGGACCTCGTGCTGCTGGGCAAGGCGCTCGGCGGCGGCATCGTGCCGGTGTCGGCGGTGGTCGGTCGCGGCGACGTCCTCGGCGTCCTGACGGCGGGCACGCACGGCTCCACGTTCGGCGGCAACCCGCTCGCCTGCGCGGTCGGGCTCGCCGTCGTCGGGCTGCTCGAGACCGGCGAGTACCAGGCTCGGGCGCGCGAGCTCGGCGCACGGCTGCAGGCCCGCACCGCGGACCTCGTGGCCGAGGGCCTCCTGGCCGAGGCGCGGGGCGTCGGGCTGTGGGCGGGCGCCGACGTCGCCCCGGGCCGGGGCAGCGGCCGCGAGCTGGCGGAGCGGATGCTGGCGCGCCGCGTGCTGGTGAAGGACACGCACGGTCGCACCGTGCGGCTCTCCCCGCCGATCGTCATCGCCTCCGACGACCTCGACTGGGCCCTCGACCAGCTCCAGGAGGCCCTGGCCTGACCAGGGGTCTGACCACGGGCGGTGGGACGACCGCCTCAGGTCCCGAAGGGCCGGTCCAGTCCACCCCGAGTCCCACCCCCGCTGGTCCCGAACCGCCCGCGCGGTGCGGCATGCTGGGCGCCGTGAACGACGTCGACCGCCCCGCCCACCTCGACGACATCGACGCGGCGATCCTCGGGGCGCTCGGCCGCGACGCCCGCACGAGCTTCGCCCGCATCGGCGCACAGGTGAACCTCTCTGCCCCGGCCGTGAAGCGCCGGGTGGACCGGCTGCGCGAGCGCGGCGTCATCGACGGCTTCACGATCCGCATCGACCCCGCGGCGGTCGGCTGGGCGACCGAGGCCCAGGTCGAGGTGTACTGCCAGGGCAACACGACGCCGGCCACCATGCGCGAGGCCTTCGAGCGCTATCCCGAGGTCGTCGCCGCGAGCACGGTGACCGGCGACCCGGACGCCGTCGTGCACGTGCGCGCGCACGACGTCCGCCACCTCGACGACGTCGTCGAGCGCATCAACGCCGAGCCGTTCGTCGTGCGCACGCGCTCGACGCTCGTTCTCACGCCGCTGGTCCGGCGCACCGACGTGCCGGGCGTTGCGCCGCGCTGAGCGCGACGTCCCCGGGGTCGCGCCGCGCTGAGCGCGACCTCCCCGACGCCCCGCCGCGCTGAGCACGTCCTAGTGGCGCTCCGCCGTCCCCTCGGCGCGCGCCCGCGTCGTCACGACCATGACGGGGTTCGAGGCGTGGTGCAGGACCGCCTGGCTCGTGGAGCCCAGCAGGAGCCCCGCGAACCCGCCCCGGCCGCGCGACCCGACCACGACGAGGTCCACGGCCGTCGAGAACTCCGTGAGGAGCTGCGCACCCGTGCCGTCGAGCACGTGCCGCCGCACCTCGACACCGGGGTGCCCCTCGAGCGCGCGGTCGACGACGACGTCCAGCCCGGCCTCGACGTCGCCGAGCACGCTCTCGTGGTCGATGGCGGCCGGCAGCCACGCGAGGTAGCCCGTGGAGGCGCCGATCGGCACACCCGTCACCGCGGTCAGCTCCGCGCCGAACGCCTCCGCCTCCCGGATCGCGTACTCGAGGGCCCGCTCGGCGGCGGCCGAGCCGTCCACCCCGACGACGATCCGCCGCACGGGCCCGCGCGGCGCCGACTCCTCCTCGGTCTCGGGTGGCGGCTCGTCGGTGCCGTGCAGGTGCCCCGCGGCCCGTCGCCGGTAGGGCACGACGATCGTGGGGCAGTGTGCGTGCGCCGGGAGAGCGGACGACACGGTGCCGAGGAGTCGCTCGGTGAACCCGCCGCGGCCCCGCGTGCCGACGACCACGGTCGAGGCACCGGCGGACAGCTCGACGAGCACGGCCGCGGCGTCACCCGTCGCGACCGCCGTCGTCGTGGCGACGCCGGCGGCGGCCACGCGGGCGGCGGCCTCGTCGAGCAC
>JAEWYD010000041.1 GCA_023462275.1 Actinomycetes bacterium | reverse complement strand
CGTTGGGGGCGCCGACGCCGGAGGCCGCCCTGGCGGCGCTCGCAGGGTTCGGGCTGACGGTGGGGCGGCCCGTGCGGCCGATGCTCGCGGCGTACGCGCCCGACGCCGCGACGGCGGTCGCCGGGTTCGGCGGCCGGACCGTCGTGGTGGACGCGAAGCTCGACGGCATCCGCATCCAGGTGCACCGCGCCGGCGACGACGTGCGGGTGTTCACGCGAAGCCTCGACGACATCACGGCGCGCGTACCGGAGGTCGTGGCCGTCGCGCGCGCCCTGCCGGTCCGCGACGCGGTGCTCGACGGCGAGGCCCTCGCCCTCGGTCCGGACGGACGGCCGCGGCCCTTCCAGGAGACGGCGTCGCGCAGCGCCACGCGGGACGCGGACGTGGCGGCGTCGGTCGCGCTCACGCCGTTCTTCTTCGACGTCCTGCACCTGGATGGCCGGGACCTCCTGGGCGAGCCGCTCGCCGCGCGGCTCGCCGCGCTCGACGCGCTGCTCGGCGGGCCGGGTGGCCCGCACGTCGTCGAGCGCATCACGACGGCCGACGCCGCCGCGGCGCAGGCGGCGTTCGAGCGGTGGGTCCGGGCAGGGCAGGAGGGCGTGATCGTCAAGGACGCGGCCGCCCCGTACGAGGCCGGCCGCCGCGGCGCCGCGTGGGTGAAGGTCAAGCCCCGGCACACGCTCGACCTGGTGGTGCTGGCGGTCGAGCGCGGCTCGGGCCGACGGCGCGGCTTGCTCTCGAACATCCACCTGGGCGCCCGCGACCCGGCGGGCGGGTTCGTCATGCTGGGCAAGACCTTCAAGGGCATGACCGACGAGATGCTGGCCTGGCAGACCGCCCGGTTCACCGAGCTGGCGGTCGACGACGACGGCTGGACCGTGACGCTGCGGCCCGAGCAGGTCGTCGAGGTCGCGTTCGACGGCCTCCAGCGCTCGACCCGCTACCCGGGCGGCCTGGCCCTCCGCTTCGCGCGCGTCGTCCGCTACCGCGACGACAAGCCGGCGGCCGAGGCCGACACCATCGACACCGTCCGGTCCCTCCTGGCGTAGTCGCGCCGCGTCGGCGCGCGAGGGGCGCGCCCCGGGCTGCCCCGGCGCGCGATACTCACGCCGTGGAGCAGTCGACGCCCCCGGCCGGGGCCACCACCGTCCTCGTGGTCGCGGGCGCGAGGTTCAACGCGGCACGGCGAGCAGAGAACGAGGTGCTCCACACCGAGCGCGATCCCGAGGTCGTCGCGAGGCTGGCCACCGTGCTGAGCGACCTGGGCGACGAGGTGTTCGACTGGATGGAGTGGCCCCGGTTCTGCCTGGTGTTCCTTGCGGGCGACGTCCCGCTGGCCCAGTTCGGCGTCCTGAGCGGCGCGACGTGGGTCCGGACGACGGCGGACGAGGACAGGGAGGTGCTCCAGGCCGAGGAGCTCGGCGCGTGGCTCACCTCGGCCGGGGTGGCGTACTGAGGGACCCGCGAGCGCCCAACCCGGGCTCAGCGCGCTGACGGCCCGGCGGCCACCCAGCGCACCTCGTCGCGGAGCAGGTCCAGCGCCGGGCCCACGGGCCGGTACCCCAGCCGCGCGGCGGCCGCGGTGTCGAGCACGATCGGGTGCGTGCTGTTCCACGGGTGGGCGCCGCCGTCAACGCCGGGCGCGAGGAGCTCCAGCTCACCGTCCCAGGCCAGCTCGTCCGCGATCGCCCGCACGATCTCGACCGCCGCGGGCGTGTCCGGGTCGGCGACGTTGAGCACGCGCGCGCCCGGCGCGTCCGCGACGACCTCGACGAGCGCCGCGGCGTTGGCCGCGGCCGTGAGGTGGTCCACCGAGGCCCCGCGCCGCGCGAGCGGGATCACGCGGTCCCCGGCGCGCATCCGCTCGACGAACGCCCTGGTGCGGGCGTTACGCGCCCACGGCCCGTGCACCTTGGAGGGGCGCAGCACCGTCACCGGCAGGCCGCTGTCCAGCGCCGCCCGCTCCGCCGCGACCTTGGCCGGGGCGTAACCCTCGCGGGAGAACGGGTCCACGCCCGGGCCGGCCGCCGGCACGGTCGGGGCGTCCTCCGGGATCGGGACGTCGAACACCGGCGCCTCGTCGCCGTTGATGTGCCGGCCCTGCGCGTCCGTGTACACGGCCCGGGACGAGACCAGCACCGACGACCGCACGCGGCGCATCGCCGGCAGCAGCTGCGCGACGTCGTCCGACCCGTACGCGACGAGGTCGACGAGCAGGTCGGCGTCGTCGCCGACGAGGCGGTCGACCGACCCGACGTCGGCCCGGTCGACGGCGTGGAACCGCACGCCCATCGCGGTGAGATCGGCCGGAACGAGCGCCGCGTCCCGCCCTGTCACGTCCACCCGCCACCCGGCGCGGGCCAGGCGCAGCGCCGTGGCGCCGCCCATCGCCCCGGTGCCGCCCAGCACCACCGCCCGGCGACCGCCGCCGGACGGCTGGGCCTCAGCCAAGCCGCTCACCCCACCAGCGCAGCACGTGCTCGAACCGCGCCGCGCGGTGCGACGGCCGGCCCGAGCGGCTGAGCTCGTGGCCCTCCCCCGGGAAGAGCAGCAGCTCCGCGGGCACGCCGCGGCGCTTCAGCTCGACGAACCACCGTTGCCCCTGCTCGACCGGGCAGCGCCAGTCCTGCTCGGAGTGGATGACGAGCGTCGGCGTCGTGACGTCGCCCACGTGCGCCATCGGCGACTGCGCCGCGACCGCGGCGGCTCCGTCCGCGCTGCCGGCGTCGCCCAGGTACTCCAGCCCGAAGAACCAGCCGATGTCGCTCGACCCGACGAAGCTCACGGGGTCGAGGAACCCCCGCTCGACGATCGCGCCGCGGAACCGGTGCGTCCGGGTGGTCAGCCACGCCGTGAGGTACCCGCCGTACGAGCCGCCCATCACGCCGACGCGCTCGGCGTCCAGCGCGGGCGTGGTCGCGAGCGCGTGGTCCAGCAGCGCCAGGACGTCGTCGGTGTCCACCGTGCCGAACGCGCCGTGGATGGCGCGTCCGTGCGCGGCGCCGTACCCGGCCGAGCCGCGGGGGTTGCCGTGCACGACGCCGTAGCCGCCCGCCGCGAGCACCTGCACCTCGTCGAACAGGGCGTGCGTGTACTGGGCGAACGGCCCGCCGTGGATCATCAGCACCGTCGGGTACGGCCCGTCGCCGTGCACCGCCGGGTCCGGCAGCGTGACCCACCCGTGCACGGGGTAGCCGTCCGGGGCGGTCGCGGTGACCTCGACCGCCTCCCGCAGCCGCCCGGTCGCCCGCAGCGGGGCCGAGAAGTCCGTCAGTCTCGTCGCGACGCCGTCGAGCACGCGCACCGCGAGGAGGTCGCCGGCCGACGCCGGGTCCGCCGCGGTCGCCACGACCAGCCCGCCCACTGC
>JAEWYD010000040.1 GCA_023462275.1 Actinomycetes bacterium | reverse complement strand
GACCGAGGGTGCGCGCGCGCGGCGGCGTCCGGCGTGCCGGGTGCGCGGTCCCACCCGTCCCGGCGCCCAGGTGCGCCCGCAGGGGGCCGCGGCCGTCGTTGGTGACCCGCCCGGCCCACACCAGCTCCCACAGCGCGGCGAGGACGGCGGCGTCGCTCACCGGCCCTGCGTCGCACGCCGGCTGTGCGTCGCTCACCGGCCCGGCGTCGCGCTCCGGCCGTGCGCCGTCCGCGTCGGGCTCGTGGCCGCCCCCACCGCCGAGGTTCGCCCGCACCTGCTCGGCGAGCGGGGCGAAGAAGTAGCCGCCGCCGCGCGCGAGGACGTCGAGGACGGCGCGCTGCACGCGGTCGGGTGCCTCGTCCTCGGGGTCCGGCGCGGGCAGGGTGAGGTCCGCGGTCGCGGCGAGGTGGAGGCTGACCAGGCCGTCGCGCGCGGCGAGCGAGCCGTGCCCGGCCCAGACCACCTCGCCGGCAGCCATCAGCTCGTCCAGCAGGCGGGGAGAGTAGTCAGCGACGCGGGCGGGCAGGACCAGGGACTCCAGGGCGCTGGCGGGGACGACCGCACCGGCGAGCTGCTCGACCACCCGCGCCAGCCCGTCGACGCCGGTGTGGGTGGCGGCGCGGCCCGGCTCGCGAACGCCCTGCCACCGGGGCAGGAACACGCCGAGGCCCTCCGGAGGCACGGGCTCGACCTCGGCCCGCAACGCCGCGAGCGACCGCCGCCGCAGGAGGCGGAGCACCTCCGCGTCGCAGTAGTCCTGGCCGGTGCCCCCCAGGGCCGCGGGCCGGATGCGGCCCACGGCCATCGCCCCGGCGGCGACAAGGCGGTCCAGCAGCTGCTCCACGACGGCCGTGCCCAGGCCGAAGCGGCGCGCGACGTCGGGGCTCGGGAACGGGCCGTGCGTGCGCGCGTGACGACGCACCAGGTCCCCGAGCGGGTCGGGGACGGGCTCCGTGAACTCCTCGGGCACGCCCACGGGGAGGGCCACGCCGAGCGCGTCCCGCAGTCGGCCGGCGTCCTCGATCGCCGCCCAGGACTCGACGCCGGCCACCCGGACGCGGATGACGCGCCGCGCGGCCTCGAGCTCCGCGAGCCAGGTGGCCGCGTCGGGGGCCACCTCCGGGGTCACGCGGTCCAGCACGTCGGCGGTGGTCAGCGGCCCGTGGCGGCGCACGACGTCGGCCAGGCCCTCGAGGTCGCGCGCCCGCCGCTCGGCCGCCCGCCCCGACACCTCGGCCTCGGTCCGCTCGACGGCCGCGGGGTCGAGCAGGTCGGCGAGCTCCGCGGCGCCCTCGGACCCGAGGAGCTCGGCGAGCAGTGCCGGGTCGAGCGTCAGGGCGGCCGCGCGGCGCTCGGCGAGGGGCGCGTCGCCGTCGTACAGGAACTGCGCCGTGTACCCGAAGAGCAGGGACTGCGCGAAGGGCGACGGCGTCGGCGTGGTCACCTCGACCACACGGACCCGGCGCTCGGCGACGTCGCGCATCAGGCTCGTGAACGCCGCGACGTCGAAGTCGTCCTGCAGGCACTCGCGCGCCGCCTCGAGCAGCACCGGGAACTCGGGGAAGCGGGCCGCGACGGCGAGCAGCTGGGCGGACCGGAGCCGCTGCTGCCAGAGCGGCTGGCGCCGGTCCGGCCGGCGTCTGGGGAGAAGGAGGGAGCGCGCGGCCGCCTCGCGGAACCGGGCGGCGAACATCGCGGACGCGCCGAGCTCGCGCCGCACAGCCTCGGCGGCGTCGTCGGGGTCCACCAGGAGGTCGTCGAGCTGGATCTCGGGGCCCTCGCCGCCCACCCAGCGGCCGGCCGCCGTGTCCCACACCGCGTCCCCGGACACCATGTCGGGCAGGCGCAGCACGATGCCGTCGTCCGCGTGCAGCACGGCGGCGTCGAGCCCGTACCGCTCGCGCAGGCGGGCGCCGAGGACGAGGGCCCAGGGCGCGTGCACGCGTGCGCCGTAGGGCGAGTGCACGACGACGCGCCAGTCGCCCACCTCGTCGCGGAAGCGCTCGACCACCACGGTGCGGTCGTCCGGCAGCCGGCCGGTCGCCTCGCGCTGGTCCGCGAGGTAGGCGATGAGGTTGTCGGCGGCCCAGGCGTCGAGGCCTTCGGCGAGCAGCCGGGCGTGGGCGGCGTCGGGGGCCAGCTGACCGACGTCGCGCACCCAGCTGCCCAGGGCCCGTCCGAGCTCGGCCGGCCGGCCCGGCGCGTCGCCCTTCCAGAAGGGCAGGCGGCCGGGGACGCCCGGTGCGGGGCTCACGAGCACCCGGTCCGGCGTGATGTCCTCGATGCGCCAGGTGCTGGAGCCGAGGGTGAACGTGTCGCCGACGCGGGACTCGTACACCATCTCCTCGTCGAGCTCGCCCACCCGCCGCCCGCCGCGGGCCTCGCCGCCGTCCGTGGGCGGGCCGTCCGCCGACGAGTCCGACCCGGCGAGGAACACCCCGTAGAGCCCGCGGTCCGGGATCGTGCCGCCGCTGGTGACCGCGAGGCGGAGGGCCCCCGGGCGCGGGGTGAGGGTGCCCGTCGTGCGGTCCCAGACGATGCGGGGCCGGAGCTCGGCGAAGTCCTCGCTGGGGTACCGCCCCGCGAGCATGTCGAGCACCGCCCGCAGCGTCGCGTCACCGAGGCCGGCGAACGGCGCGGCGCGGCGCACGACGGCGGCCAGCGCGTCGACGGTCCACGGCTCGACCGCCACCATGGCGACGACCTGCTGCGCCAGGACGTCGAGGGGGTTCGCCGGGACGTGGATCGCCTCGATCGCGCCGTCCCGCATGCGGGTGGCCGTGACGGCCGACGGGACGAGGTCGCCGCGGTGGGTCGGGAAGAGCACGCCGTGGGAGACCGCACCCACCTGGTGCCCTGCACGCCCGATCCGTTGCAGCCCCGAGGCGACGGACGGCGGCGCCCCGACCTGGACCACCAGGTCGACCGCCCCCATGTCGATGCCGAGCTCGAGCGACGACGTCGCGACGACGGCGGGCAGAGCGCCGGACTTCAGCTCGGTCTCGGTCCGCGTCCGCTCCGCGCGGCTCATGGAGCCGTGGTGCGCGCGGGCGAGCACGGTGGCGGCGTCGCGCGTGTCCACCCCCACGGCCGTGCCCGACGCCGAGGGCGCGGCGGCAGGCTGGAGGCTCCCCGGCTCGGGCAGGTCCTCGCCGCGACGGCGCGCCCACACCTCGTTGATGCGCGCGGTCAGCCGCTCCGCACCGCGCCGCGAGTTCGCGAACACGAGCGTCGAGCGGTGGGCCGCCACCAGGTCGACGACGCGCTCCTCGACGTGCGGCCACACGGAGCGACCGGTGCGCCGTCCGGCGCCGTCGGCCGTCCCGGGGCCACCCGGCCCGTCGAGGCCCTCCACCACGTCACCGCCCGGTGGCGGGGCGATTTCGGTCAGGTCCGGGACGGGCACCACCACGTCGACCTCGACCTGCTTGGCCACCGTCGGCTGGACGACGGACACGGTGCGGCCGCCGTCGGCGGGCTCGCGGGCCCCGGCGAGGAAGCGCGCCACGGCCTCGACGGGCCGGACGGTCGCCGAGAGGCCGACCCGCTGGGCCGGCGGCCGGCCGGCGCCCTCGAGCAGGGCGTCGAGGCGCTCGAGCGTGAGCGCGAGGTGGGCGCCGCGCTTGGTGCCGGCGACCGCGTGGATCTCGTCGAGGATCACCGTCTCCACCCCGACGAGGCCGGCGCGCGCGGCCGAGGTGAGGACGAGGTAGAGCGACTCGGGTGTGGTGATGAGGACGTCGGGCGGCGTGCGGCCGAACGCGCGGCGCTCGGCCGCCGGCGTGTCACC
>JAEWYD010000039.1 GCA_023462275.1 Actinomycetes bacterium | reverse complement strand
GGCCCGGCCAGGCGAGGGCGGAGAGCGCGACGCCCTGCGCGACGACGACGCCGTCGTGCGGCCCGACGAAGCGCCGTGCGCCGGGCACGGCGGCGATCCGGGCGGCGACGGCGTCGAGCCGGGCGAGGACGGGGTCGAGGGGGTGCATCCCGCCACGCTAGCGAGCCGGCGCGGGGAGCGGGCCGGCTTCGCCTACCGCGCGACGTCGGCGGTGCTGAGGAGCCGGCCGATCCCGTCGAGCGCGCCCGGCACGAGGGAGAAGTACGCCCAGACGCCCCGCTTCTCGCGGCGCACCAGGCCGGCGTCGACGAGGGTCTTGAGGTGGTGGGAGACGGTCGGCTGGGAGAGCCCCAGGGGCTCGGTGAGGTCGCACACGCAGGACTCGCCCGTGGCGGCGAGCAGCGAGATGACGCGCAGGCGCGCCGGGTCCGCGATGGCCTTGAGGACGCTCGCGAGGCCGGCGGCCTCGGCGGCGTCGAGGGGCGCCGCGGCGAGCGGCGCGCAGCAGGACACGGCGTCGATCGGGCAGCCGTCGCCGGCGGCCTCCGTGGCCCCGGCCGTCGGGAGGGCCCCGCCGGCGTGGGCGGGGGCGGCGGTGAGGGGGAGCGTGCGCGTGGTCATGGCGCCAGTATCCCTCAAGGCATTGACAACTGTCGATGCACCGCGCGAGGATCCAGACATCGACAAACGTCGATATTTGGCCCGGCCCGGCAGGGCCCCACCACCAGGAGGTCACCGTGATGGCACCCGAGCACCTGCTGCTCCTCCACACCCAGGCCCACGTCGAGCTCCTCGACGAGCTGACCGCCCGCCGTCGGGCGACCCGCGCGGCGGCGCGGGCGGCGCGGACCGCGACCCGCCGCGCAGGAGTACTGTCCGGACTGCGCTCGCCGCGGGCACTGCTCCGCCGGGCGCTGGGCTTCCCCGGCCCCGCGCAGGCATCGGTCGCGACGCGCGACGGCGCCGCGTGCGGCTGCTGCGCCTGAGGTCTTGCCTTCACGGCCTCCGTTGGGCCGACCGGGTGAATTGTCCGATCGGCACCAAGGTCCCAGGTTGACCCGTTGATCGCCGTCAATACTGGCTTCCATGGGTGACCACCAGCTCCGGGCGCTGCGGGTCCTGGCCTGCAACAGCCGCATGCGCATCATGCGCCTCCTTCAGGAACACCAGGGACCGGTTCCGGTCGAGGAGGTGGCGGCGGGTGTCGGGCTCCACGTGAACACCACGCGTGAGCACCTCGACCGCCTCGTCGCCAGCGGATTCGTCGTCCGCCAGCCCGAGCACCGGACCACGCGCGGTCGCCCCCGCATGCTCTACCGCTCGGTCGACAGCGCCGCGGCCGCCACGGTGGACTCCCGCGCCCGCGGCCACCTCGTGCGCCTGCTCCTCGACGGCTACGGCCAGCCGATGGAGAGCCCCATCAGCGAGGCGGAGGACGCCGGCATGACGTGGGCCGCCCAGCTCGGCTGTCCGGGCACGACGGCGTCCCACGACGACGCCGCCGACGCGGAGGAGCAGATCGCCGCCCTGCAGCGGCACCTCGAGGACCTCGGGTTCGACCCGGAGTTCGAGCGCGAGTCCATGGAGATGTTGCTCGGGCACTGCCCGTTCGCGGACGTCCCCAGCGACCGGCGCGGCGTCGTCTGCGGTGCGCACCTCGGTCTCGTCCGCGGCATCGTGGCGCGCCACGAGGGCCCGCTGACCGTCGAGAAGCTGGTCCCGCGCGGCGACGGCGCCCACTGCGTGGTGCGGCTCGCATCTGCGTCCTGACGCGTAGCGGCCGGCCGCACGGGGGAGGGGAAGGCCGATGAAGGCGCTCGTCTACCACGGGCCCGGCCGCAAGGCGTGGGAGGACGTCGCCGACCCGACGATCCGCCAGCCGAGCGACGCCGTCGTGCAGATCGACACGACGACGATCTGCGGGACCGACCTGCACATCCTCAAGGGCGACGTCCCGGCGGTGGCGGAGGGCCGCGTCCTCGGCCACGAGGGCGTCGGCACGGTGGTCGCCGTCGGCTCGGCCGTCCGCAACCACCGCGTCGGCGACCGCGTCATCGTCTCCTGCATCAGCGCCTGCGGCGTGTGCGCGTACTGCCGCAGCGGGTTCCCGTCGCACTGCCTCGCCGACGAGGGCGCGAGCGGGATCGGCTGGATCCTCGGACACCTGATCGACGGCACGCAGGCCGAGTACGCCCGCGTCCCCTTCGCCGACCGCTCGCTGCACGCGCTGCCCGACGGCGTCCCGGACGAGGCCGCGATCCTGCTGTCCGACATGCTGCCGACCGGGTTCGAGATCGGCGTGCGCAACGGCGGCGTCAAGCCCGGGGACACGGTCGTGGTCGTCGGCGCCGGGCCGGTCGGGCTCGCGGTCATCGCGACCGCCGGGCTCTACGGGGCGGCCCGCGTCGTCGCCGTGGACGTGGACGACAACCGCCTGGCCAAGGCGCGCGCCGTCGGCGCCACCCACGCCGTGAGCTCGACCGACGCCGACTGGAAGGACCAGGTGCTGGCGCTGACCGACGGCCTCGGCGTCGACGTCGCGGTCGAGGCCGTCGGCACCCCGAGGACGTTCCGGATGTGCCTCGACGTCGTGCGGCCCGGCGGGCACGTTGCGAACGTCGGCGTGCACGGCGCCCCGGTGGAGCTGCCGCTGGACCACCTCTGGATCGCCAACCTCACGATCACGACGGGGCTGGTCAACGCCGACAGCCTCGGGATGCTGCTCGCGCTCGTGGCGCAGGAGAAGCTGCCGGTCGGGGAGCTCGTGACGCACCGCTTCGCGCTCAAGCACATCCTGGCCGCCTACGAGACGTTCGCCGACGCCGCGCGCACCCGCGCGGTCAAGCTCGCCATCGCGCGCTGATCGGGCCGCCGGGCGGCCCGGCGCCGCGTCAGGACGTGGTCGGGGGGACGGGCAGGGGCTCCTCGGTGGCGTTGCGCGTCGAGCGCGCGAGCACCACCGGGAGGGCGAACCACGCCCCCACCAGGGCGGCGAGGAGCGACCCCGACAGCACGACGGCGAGCAGGCGCGTGCCGACGACGTCGACGACGAGCAGGACCACGCCGCTGACGACGAGCGCGAGGCACACGAGCCCGATCCGCATGAAGCGGTCCGCCTCGGCGACGAGCGCGCGCTTGGCCCGCCGGCGGAAGAGCATCCGGTGCATGCTCACGGGCGCCACCATCAGGCCGGTCGTCACGGCCGCCAGCATGACGAGCACGACGTAGATGACGTGCTGGGTGTCCGTGAGCTCCTCGAAGCGCTGCTGGAACGGCACCGTCAGCAGGAACCCCGTGAGGATCTGGATGCCGGTCTGCGTGACGCGCAGCTCTTGGAGGATCTCGTTCCAGTTCCGGTCGAGCCGTTCCATGGGCGTCTCGCGCCGGCCGTCGTCACCGGTGGGCGGCTCCTCGCTGCGTCTCATGGCCGACATCGTCCGATGCCGGCGTCCGGCGCGCCAGGGCGGGCGCCGGACGCCGTCCGCGTCACAGGTAGCGCAGCGGGTCGAACTCGGTGAGCGGGATGATCCGCAGGCGGGGCAGGACGACGTTGAACGCGCCGACGTCGCTCTCCAGGTCGAAGACCGTCAGACCGTTCGCGGTCAGGTGCTGGATCGAGCCGCTCGTGAACTCCTTGAAGGCGAGGACGCCGACGTTGCGGTCGGTCGTCAGGAGGGTGCGCAGCTGGGGCGCGAAGTCGCCGTCGTGGCTGGCCAGCAGCACGTCGCCCGGCCGGTCCACCAGGGCCTCCAGCGTGCGCTGGATGCCGATGTCGACCACCTTCTCCTCCGGCGCGCCCGCGAGCGGGATGGGCCGGAAGCCGATGGCCATGAGGGCCTGGACGAACGTCATCGGCATGGTGCCGGAGGAGGCGTCCAGGAAGAAGAGCCCGACGACGTCGTCCCCGCCCCAGGCGTCGCGCGCGAAGCCGAGGACCCGCTCCCAGCGCGGGCGCTCCTCCGGGGCCGGCCGAGCGCCGAGGATCGCGCTGCCCAGCGTCGCGTCGATGTTCTCGCCGTCGACCAGGAGGTAGGTGGTGCGGCGTCCGTGCCGCGGATCCGCGCCGTCCTGAGTCTGCTCGTCCGTCATGGTCGGAGCGTAGGCCCCCGGCGGGGCGGCCGGGGCTGGGCACGACGTCCGCGCCGTACATGGTGCGCCCCCGCTCACGGCCGTCGCGAGCGGGGGCGGTTGCGGTGCCGTCTCACCCGCACAAGGTGTGGCGGTTCACCAGCGGCCCACCAGAGCCGGTCACTGCTCTCGCAGTGACTATGACGTGTGACCAGACCGTAACCCACGGGTGACCATGGCGCACCCGATAGTTGGCCGGGCAATCCGGTCACCAGCCGCTCAGACCGCTGGTTGGCGGCGGCTTTGCGCGTGCTTGACCAGGGTGTTCTCGCATGATGGTTCGCTTGGCGTCCGGAGCATGAGCGATCCAGGTCTCGCCCATCGGGATTTCGGGTCGTTTCGAGCGTCCGCGAACCGAGATCATCGGCCGTCCCGCACCGCGATGCGTGATGACACCCAACCGGACGGCGAGGCCCCGCGTTGGTTCTGCGACAGTTGCCGCCGACGGGAGGAACGACCGTGGGGACGAGCAGGAGACGGGTGTGAGCGGGCACGGGACGGACGTCGCCGACCTGCTGCGCGGGTTCGCGGCCCAGCACGAGCGCGCCGCGAACGCCCAGGCGCCGGACGCCGCGGCCGAGGTGCTCGCGCTCGCGGCGCGTGTGCGCCGTCGGCGGATGGTG
>JAEWYD010000038.1 GCA_023462275.1 Actinomycetes bacterium | reverse complement strand
GCCGCACGGAGGCGGGCGAGGCCGGGCGCGGCGCAGCGGGCCGAGGGGGACGGGTCACTCCCTCATGGTCCCAGCCGCCGCGCGGCCCGTCGCTCGCCCACACGCCGGGCCCGGCTGCGCCGCGCCGGGGAGACACGCCGTCAGGCGCGAACCGCCGCCAGCACCTCACGGAGCAGCGCCGCCGTCTCGCTCGGCGTCTTGCCGACCCGGACGCCGACGGCCTCGAGCGCCTCCTTCTTCGCCTGCGCGGTACCCGACGAGCCCGACACGATGGCGCCGGCGTGGCCCATGGTGCGGCCCTCGGGCGCCGTGAAGCCCGCGACGTAGCCGACCACCGGCTTGGTCACGTGCTCGCGGATGAACGCCGCCGCGCGCTCCTCGGCGTCGCCGCCGATCTCGCCGATGAGGACGATGGCCTCCGTCGCGGGGTCCGCCTCGAACGCGGCGAGCGCGTCGATGTGGGTGGTGCCGATGATCGGGTCGCCCCCGATGCCGATCGCCGTCGAGAAGCCGATGTCGCGCAGCTCGAACATCATCTGGTACGTCAGCGTCCCGGACTTCGAGACGAGGCCGATGGGGCCGGGGCCCGTGATGTCCGCGGGCGTGATGCCGACGTTGGACCGGCCGGGGCTGATCACACCGGGGCAGTTCGGCCCCACGATCCGCACGCCGGCCGCCTGGGCCCGGGCGAAGAACTCCGCGGTGTCCGCCACGGGGATGCCCTCGGTGATGACGACGGTGAGCGGCATCGCCGCGTCGATCGCCTCGAGGACGGCGCCCTTGGCGTGCGCCGGCGGCACGAAGACGACGGAGACGTCGGCGCCCGTGGCGGCCATCGCCTCGGCCACGGTGCCGAAGACCGGCACCTCGACGTCGCCCTCGCCGACGCGGAACGCGACGGTGGTGCCCGCCTTGCGCGGGTTGACGCCCCCGACGATCCGCGTGCCCGCGGCGAGCATCCGCGCCGTGTGCTTCTGGCCCTCGGAGCCGGTCATGCCCTGGACGACGACGCGGGAGCCCTCGTCGATGAAGATCGCCATGCTGCCCTCTTTCGCGGATGGTCTCAGGTGGTCTCAGGCTGCGTCGGCCGCGATGCGGGCGGCGGCGTCGGCCGCGCCGTCCATCGTGTCGACGAGCGTGACGAGCGGGTGCGCGGCCTCGGTGAGGATGCGACGTCCCTCGGCGACGTTGTTGCCGTCCAGCCGGACGACGAGCGGCTTGGTGGCCGCGTCGCCGAGCATCTCGAGGGCGTGCACGATGCCGTTCGCGACCGCGTCGCACGCGGTGATGCCGCCGAAGACGTTCACGAAGACGCACCGCACCTGCGGGTCGCCGAGGACGACGTCGAGGCCGGCGGCCATGACCTCGGCCGAGGCGCCGCCGCCGATGTCGAGGAAGTTCGCGGGCTTCACTCCGCCGTACCGCTCGCCCGCGTACGCGACGACGTCGAGGGTGCTCATGACGAGCCCCGCGCCGTTGCCGATGATGCCGACCTCGCCGTCGAGCTTGACGTAGTTGAGGTCGTGCTCCGCTGCCTTGAGCTCGAGGGCGTCGGTCGCGGTGACGTCCGCGAGCGCGGCGTGGTCGGCGTGCCGGAAGCTCGCGTTGTCGTCGAGCGACACCTTGCCGTCCAGCGCCACGATCGCGCCGTCGGCGGTCCGGACCAGGGGGTTCACCTCGACGAGCGTCGCGTCCTCCTCGCGGTACACGGTCCAGAGCTGCTGCAGCACCTGCGCCACCTGGGGCGCGACGTCGTCGGCGAACCCGGCCGCCGCCACGATCTCGGCCGCCTTCGCGGCGTCGATGCCGGTGCGCGGGTCGACGGGCACACGGGCCAGGGCCTCGGGGCGCTCGACGGCGAGCTGCTCGATCTCCATGCCGCCCTCGACGCTAGCCATCGCGAGGTAGGAGCGGTTCGCGCGGTCGAGCAGGATCGACACGTAGTACTCGGCGGCGATGCTGGCGCCCGCGGCGACCATCACCCGGCGGACGGTGTGTCCCTTGATGTCCATGCCGAGGATCTCCCGCGCGCGGTCGGCGGCCTCCTGCGGCGAGCGGGCGAGCTTGACGCCGCCGGCCTTGCCGCGGCCGCCCGTCTTCACCTGCGCCTTGACGACGACGGTGCCGCCACCCAGCCGCTCGGCGGCCGCGCGGGCCTCCTCCGGCGTCTCGGCGACCACGGCGCCGAGCACCGGGACCCCGTGTCGGTCGAACACATCGCGCGCCTGGTACTCGTACAGGTCCACCCTCGGCCTCCTTGTCACGGCGGTCGCCGTGCCGTGATCGTAACCGCGCCGCGGCGATCTCTTCACATCGAGAGACCTGCCCTCCCCCACCTCGGTACGCTGCGCCGCGTGAGACGGACAGCACTGCAGTGGGCGGCCGGGGCGGCCCTCGTCGCCGTGTACGCGGTCGGCATCGCGGCGCACTGGTACCTCGCCCTCGCCGTGGTCTCGATCCTCGTGCTCGCGGCCGTGCCCGTCCTCGGCGTCGCGTCCACACGCGCGACGCGGGCGCGACAGGAGCGGGTCTTCCTCGAGACGTACGGCTCGCTCGACGGCGCCCGGGCGGCGCTCGACCTCCCGGCGCTGCGCGCCGCGAGGGACACCGACGGCGTCGTACCCACCGTCCGCGCGCTGCGCCGCAGCCACCCCGACATCCCGCTCGCGCAGGCCGCGGAGATCGTGCGCGGCCTCTGACCGCGTCGCGTCCACCGGCGCCCCGACGCGAGACGCGGGTCCGTCATCCCGCCCGACCCGGCCCCGGTGCGGCCCCGAACGCCCCGTCCCGGAGGACGGGCACGGCGTCGGATGCGTCAACCTGGGCCGCGACCGCGACGCTCCGCCCTTCGTCCAACGTCGGCGCGAGCCAGGCGGCAACGGCACGGGCGTTGCGCAGGCAGCCGACGACGACGGTCGGCCCGGCGTCCGCGAGCGCCGCAGAGATCGCGGACCCGTTGGGGGACGGCAGGACGAGGCGCTCCACCGGCGCGACCTCGAGGAGCCCCCCCGGGGAGAGCGAGGGCGCGAGGGCGCCGTCGCGCACCGCGTCGAGGCGCCCGACAGGCCCGAAGACGTCCGACATGCGGACGAACCTAGCCTGCCGCGCTCCGCACCAGCCGCCCGGCACCCGCCACCCCGCCGAGTGCTGCCGCGCCGCGCGGGTGCTGCCGCTGGCGCGGCAGCGATCACCTGACACGGCAGCGCTCGACGCCGACGACGGTGCGCAGCCCGGCGGCGTCGCGAGCGGGCGTCGCGCCGGTCAGCGGCCGATCGCGTCGAGCTCGGCCACGGCGTCCGCGGGGAGCTCGAGCGCGGCCGCCTCGACGTTCTGGTGCAGGTGGGCCACGGACGACGTCCCCGGGATCAGCAGGATGTTCGGCGACCGCTGCAGCAGCCACGCGAGCGCGACCTGCGCCGGGGTCGCGCCCAGCCGCTCCGCCACCGCCGTGAGGCCCTCCGACTGCAGCGGCGTGAACCCGCCCAGCGGGAAGTACGGCACGTAGGCGACGCCCTGCTCGGCCAGCCGGTCGACGAGGGCGTCGTCGCCGCGGTGCGCGACGTTGTAGAGGTTCTGGACGCACACCACCGGCGCGATCCCCTGCGCCTCCGTGACCTGCTCGGCCGTCACCGTGCTGACGCCGAGGTACCGGATCAGCCCGTCGGCCTGCAGCTGGGCGAGCGCGGCGAACGGGCGGGCGATCGATCCCGGCTCCGGCCGGTCGAACCCACCGACGCGCAGGTTGACGACGTCGAGCACGTCGAGGCCGAGGTGCTCGAGGTTGTCGTGCACGGCCCGGCGGAGGGCGTCGGGCTCGCGGTCGAACAGCCAGGCGCCGTCGGGACCCCGCGACGCGCCCACCTTGGTCACCAGGTGGAGCGTCTCCGGGTACGGGTGCAGGGCCTCGCGGATGAGGGCGTTCGTGACGCGGGGCCCGTAGAAGTCGGCCGTATCGATGTGGGTGATGCCGAGCCGCACGGCCTCGCGCAGCACGGTCACCGCGGCCGCCGGGTCCGCCGGCGGGCCGAAGACGCCCGGCCCGGCCAGCTGCATCGCGCCGTAGCCGAGCCGGCTCACGTCGAGGTCGCCCATCCGGAAGGTTCCGCCGGGCCGTGCCTGAGATGTCGTCGTGGTCATGCCTCGAGCCTGCGGCGGGTTCGACGGCCCAGGCAGTTCCCCCGTGCTCCTGGGAGTGACAGGGCCAGGCACCGCGCCGCGAGGCGTGCTTACCGTGGCGGCATGAGCGAGAGCCTGCTGGCCGAGTTCCTGCGCGCGCGCCGGGAGCTGGTCCGGCCGCGCGACGTCGGGCTGCCGGACGGCGCCGGGGTGCGGCGCGTCCCGGGGCTGCGCCGCGAGGAGGTGGCGATGCTCGCCGGCATCTCCGCCGACTACTACCTGCGGCTCGAGCAGGGCCGGGACCGCAACCCGTCGCCGCAGGTGCTCGAGGCCCTCGCGCGGGTGCTCGGGCTGGACGACGCGGCGACCGACCACCTGCACTCGCTCGTGGCCGCGCCCGCGCGCCGGCGCCGGCGCACCCGGCCCGAGGCGGTCCCCGGCGGCACGCTCCGGCTTCTCGACGCCCTGGACCTGCCCGCCTTCGTCGAGGGGCGGTGGTTCGACGTCCTGGCCGCCAACGCGTTCGCGAGCGCCCTGTCACCCAACGTCCGCCCCGGCCGCAACCGGCTGCGCGACATCTTCCTCGACCCGTCGGAGCGAGAGCTGCACCCGGACTGGCCGGAGCTCCTGCCGCGCCTGGTCGCGGGCATCCGCGACTCGGCCCGGGGCGACGCCGACGACCCGCGGGTCGTCGAGCTCGTGGGCGAGCTGTCCCTGGCGAGCGAGGAGTTCCGTCGCCTCTGGGCCCGGCACGACGTGCACGCGCGCACCGGCCTGCGCATCCGGTTCGCGCACCCGCAGGTGGGCGAGCTCACCCTCGACCTCGAGAAGCTCGCCATCGGCGGCGCCGACGGCCAGACGCTCGTCATCCACCACGCGGCCGCGGGCACGCCGGACGCCGAGCGCCTGGCCCTGCTCGGCTCGCTGGTGGCGAGGTCGACCGAGCGCGGGCCGGCTGCCCGGCCCGCGGCGCGTCAGAGCTTCGTGACCGGCGAGTAGCGCAGCAGCAGCCGCTTGGTGCCGTCCGTGCCGAAGTCGATCTTCGCCACGGCGTTCGCCCCGGCCCCCTCGACGCCGACGACGGTGCCCAGCCCGTAGGAGTCGTGCGTCACCTTGTCCCCCACCGCGAGCGACGGGACGTCGGCCCGCGGCGTCGCGCTGCCGAACGACGGGACGCCCGGGTCCTTCGGCGGCGTGCTCGGCCGGCCACCGGGCCGACCGCCCGGCCGCGTGGCCCCGGTGCGCGTCGTCACGGCGCCGCCGCGCGAGCCGCCCCACGCCGAGGCGCCGCCGCCCCAGCCGGAGCCGCCGCGCAGCGCCGCCATCGAGCTCTCCCGGCGCCGCCAGTCGACGAGCTCCTCCGGGACGTCGTCGAGGAACCGGCTGGCGGGGAACTCGTTCGGCACGCCCCACGCGGTGCGGACCGCGGCCCGCGAGATGTACAGGCGCTGCCGGGCGCGCGTGAGCCCGACGTACGCCAGGCGCCGCTCCTCCTCCAGCTGGGCCGGATCGGCCAGCGACCGCATGTGCGGGAAGGTCCCGTCCTCCCAGCCGGTGACGAACACGACCGGGAACTCCAAGCCTTTCGCGGTGTGCAGGGTCATGAGGGTCACGGCGCCCGCGTCGACCGGGCCGCCCTCCGACGCGACCTCGTCGGCGTCCGGGATCTGGTCGGAGTCCGCCACGAGCGACACGCGCTCGAGGAAGTCCGCCAGGTCGCCCTCGGGCTCGGCCTGCTCGAACTCGGTCGCGACGGCGTGCAGCTCGGCGAGGTTGTCGACGCGCGAGCCGTCCTGCGGGTCGTCGCTCGCGCGAAGCTCGGCCAGGTAGCCCGTCCGGTCCAGCACGGCGCCGAGCACCTCGGCGGGGCCCGCGGTCGTCGCCAGCTCGCGCAGGTCGGTCATCAGCTCGGCGAAGTTCCGCAGCGGCGTGAGCGCGCGCGGGCCGAGGCCCGGCACCTCCTCCAGCCGCTCGAGCGCGGAGCCGAACGAGATGCGCTCCCGCTCCGCGAACCCGGCGATCATCGCCTCCGAGCGGTCCCCGAGCCCCCGCTTGGGGACGTTGAGGATCCGGCGCAGGTTGACGTCGTCGTCGGGGTTCGCGATGGCCCGCAGGTAGGCGATGGCGTCGCGGATCTCGCGGCGCTCGTAGAACCGGGTGCCGCCCACCACCTTGTACGGCAGGCCGACGCGGATCAGCACCTCCTCCAGCGCGCGGCTCTGCGCGTTGGTGCGGTAGAAGATCGCGACGTCGCACGGCCGGACGCCATCGGTGTCACCGAGGCGGTCGATCTCCTCCGCGACGAACCGCGCCTCCTCGTGCTCGTTGTCGGCGACGTAGCCGACGATCTGCGCCCCTGCGCCGGCCGACGTCCACAGCCGCTTGTCCTTGCGGCCCGGGTTCTTGGAGATGACGGCGTTCGCGGCCGAGAGGATCGTCTGGGTCGAGCGGTAGTTCTGCTCGAGCAGGATCGTGCGCGCGTTCGGGTAGTCGGCCTCGAACTCCAGGATGTTGCGGATGGTCGCGCCGCGGAACGCGTAGATGGACTGGTCCGCGTCACCGACGACGGTCAGCTCGCCCGGGTCGCCGTCGGCCGGACCGACCAGCTCGCGCACCAGCACGTACTGCGCGTGGTTGGTGTCCTGGTACTCGTCGACGAGGATCTGGCGGAACCGGCGTCGGTAGTGCTCCGCGACGGCCGGGAAGGCCTGCAGCAGGTTGACGGTCGTCATGATCAGGTCGTCGAAGTCGAGCGCGTTCGCCGCGCGCAGCCGCTGCTGGTAGCGCGTGTAGACGGCCGACAGCACCTCGTCGAACTGGTTCGCCTCCCCCGCCGACGCGCCCGACGACCGCGCGTACGTCTCCGGGTCGACCAGCTCGTCCTTGAGGTTCGAGATGCGGTGCGCGAGGCCCTTGACCGGGAACTTCTTCGGGTCCAGGTCCAGCTCGCGGCCGACGAGCGTGAGCAGGCGCTGGGAGTCGGCGGCGTCGTAGATGGAGAACGACGAGCGCAGGCCCAGCGTCTCGTGCTCCCGGCGCAGGATGCGCACGCACGCCGAGTGGAACGTCGACACCCACATGGCACGCGCGGCCGTGCCGACGAGGCCCTCGACGCGCTCGCGCATCTCGCCTGCGGCCTTGTTGGTGAACGTGATGGCCAGCACCTCGCCGGCCCGGGCCTGGCGCGTGGCGAGCTTGTGCGCGATCCGGTGCGTCAGGACGCGCGTCTTGCCCGAGCCCGCGCCCGCCACGATGAGCAGCGGGACGCCCCGGTGCAGCACGGCCTCGCGCTGCTGCGGGTTGAGCCCCTCGACCAGGGCGTCGGCGCGCTCGGCGGCGGACTGGCCCGGGTCGGGCGGCACGGCATCGGCGCGCGGCGGCACGACGGCGCGCAGGCGCGCCTCGTCGTGCGGGACGACGGTGGGCAGGGCGGGGAAAAGGGTGTCCATGGCGCAGACAAGCCTAGGCGCCGCCGCCCACACCCCCGACCGCCCGGAGCGCCCGGAGCCGCCCGACCGGCGTCAGAGGAGGCGGCGCGCGGCCGCCCACCGCGTGAGCTCGTGGCGCGACGACAGCTGGAGTTTGCGCAGCACCGCTGACACGTGGGTCTCGACCGTCTTGATCGAGATGAACAGCTCCGAGGCCACCTCGCGGTAGGAGTACCCCCGCGCGATCAGGCGCATCACCTCGCGCTCGCGTGCGGAGAGCCGGTCCAGCTCGTCGTCGCCGGTCGCGACGTCGCCGGCCGCCGCGCCGAACGCGTCGAGCACGAAGCCCGCCAGCCGGGGCGAGAAGACGGCGTCCCCGCCGGCCACGCGGCCGATCGCGTCCGACAGGTCGGGCCCGGAGATGGCCTTCGTCACATAGCCGCGCGCGCCGGCGCGGATGACCGCCACGACGTCCTCCGCGGCGTCGGACACGCTCAGGGCGAGGAACCGCACGGACCCCAGCAGGTCCGCGCACTGCTGGATCACCTCGGCGCCGCCGCCGCCCATCCCCCCGGGCAGGTGCACGTCCAGCACCACGACCGGCGGCTGCAGCGAGCGCACCAGCGCGACGGCGGAGTCGACGTCGTCGGCCTCGCCCACCACGTGGATGCTGTCGTCGAGCGAGGCGCGCACGCCGGCCCGGAACATCAGGTGGTCGTCCACCAGGATGACGTCGATCATGATTCCTCTCCGTTCCGCGGCAGGCACAGGTGCACCTCGGTGCCCCGGCCCGGCCGGCTCTGCACGGTCGCGGTGCCGCCGCGGCGCACCACGCGACCGATGATGGACTCTCGCACGCCGAACCGGTCGGTGGGCACGGTCTCGATGTCGAACCCGTCGCCGCGGTCGCGCACGAACACCTCGACCTGGTCGGCCACGACCTCCAGGTACAGCGAGTAGGGCGCCTTGCCGTGCGTGACGGCGTTGACGAGGGCCTCGCGGGTCGCCTGGAGCAGGGCCTCGGTGTCGGCATCCGGCACGCAGTCCCCGACGACGACGACGTCCACGGCCACCGCGCGCGTGTCCTCGACCTCGGCGACGACCCCGCGCAGGTCGGCCGCCAGCGACGTGCCCGGCGTGCGGCGGTCGTCGTACAGCCACTCGCGCAGCTCGCGCTCCTGCGCGCGGGCCAGGCGCGCGACCTCCTCGCCGTCCCCGGCCTGCCGGCGGATGAGGGCGAGGGTCTGCAGGACGCCGTCGTGCAGGTGGGCGGCGATGTCGGCGCGCTCGGACTCGCGCGCCCGGGCCGCGCGCTCGTCGCCGAGCTCGCGCACGAGCCGCACCCACCACGGCGCGAGCACGAGTGCGGCGCCCACGAGCACGGCGAGGGCGGCGATCGCGGAGCGCACCAGGTCCTCGACGGGGACGTCGCGACCGACGAGCAGGAAGACGCCGAGGCCGACGAGCACGATGCCGCCGAGCAGGCGCATCACACTGACCCGCGTGCGGGCGCCGCGGCCCCGGTCGCGCTGGATGGCGTCCAGCTGGCTCCACGCCAGCGTCGCGCCGGCGAGCACGATGAGCGACGGCAGCACCCACGTGGTGGCGACGTCGACGCCCGCCCGGGCGGCGATGAGCAGCGCGGCCGCCGCGATGAGCAGGAGCCCGACGGCGATCTCCGTCAGCGGGAGCCGGCGCTGCGACTCGGCCAGGCGGGGCGCAAGGCGGCTCAGCGCCGCGGGCCGCTCGTCCGCGGCGGCCTGCACCGGGTCGCCCGCCGGCACGGTCACCCACAGGAACACGTACAGCAGGGGGCTGCCCATCGGGGTCAGCAGCACCATGACGAGGCGCACGACGCCGACGGGCACGCCGAGGTGCACGGCCAGGCCCTGGCAGACGCCGCCGACGAGCCGGCCGCCCCTCGGGCGCCGCAGGGGCAGCCGCTCGGAGGTCACGACGAGCATCGTCACACGTCAGACGGCCGCCGTGGTGCGACCAGGGCCCTTTCCGGGGCAGTTCAGGGTCAAGGTCACCCGCGCGGTCAGGGGTCGCGCCGGGGCGGTTCAGGGTCCGCTCAGGGCGGGGCCCCGATGTGCGACCGCGACGTGACCGGCGACGATCGGTGGCATGAACGAGACGCCTGCTCCCGACGCCGCCCCCGAGGGCGCGGCAGCCCCGGGTGGCACCACCCCGCCGGTCGGTGCCACCCCACCGCCCGGTGCGACCCCGCCCGGCACGCCGACCGGTGACCCCGCGTCCGGCCCCGGCGGCCCCGGCGGCCCCGCGACCGGCATGGACGGCTTCTTCGCGAGCGTCCGGCGCGCCGGCGTCGTCCGCAGCGAGGAGCGGTGGGTCGGCGGCGTCGCCGGCGGCCTGGCGCTCCGGCTCGGCATCGACCCGCTGATCGTCCGCGGGATCTTCGGCGTCGCCGGCCTGCTCGGCGGCATCGGCCTCGTGCTCTACGCCGTCGGCTGGCTGCTGCTCCCCGAGCAGCGCGACGGCCGCATCCACCTGCAGCAGCTGTTCCGCGGCGACTTCGACGCCGCGGTCATCGGCGGGTTCGCGCTCCTCCTCATGGGGTTCGCGTACCCGCAGCGCTGGGGCGTGTGGGGCTGGGGCGGCGACGCGCCCTGGTGGGGCCCGATCCGCGGCCTCATCTGGGTGGCCGTGATCGTCGCCGTCGTCGTGGCGATCGGCAACCGGCGCCGGGCCCGCGGCTACCGCCCGCCCCGCGGCGGGTACGGCGCCTACGGCCCGACGACGTCCCTGCGGCCGGGAGTGCCGCAGCCCCCCGCCGGCGGGCCGATGCCCGCCTGGACCCGACCGGAAGGAACCCCGATGTACCCCGCCCCACCCGCACCCGGCGCCCAGCCCGGCGCAGGCGTCCCGCCCTTCGGCGGCGCCGCGCAGCCC
>JAEWYD010000037.1 GCA_023462275.1 Actinomycetes bacterium | reverse complement strand
CACCACGACCACGGGTGCGACGTCGTAGCCGGCTGCGCCCAGCGCCTCGGCGGCGGCGGGGCCGGAGGTGTCCACGGACTCCCCCCGCGCGCACCGGTCCGACACGACGACGACGGCGACCCGCGCCGCGCCGGTCACGTCAGCACCACCGGCACGGTGGCGTACCCGCCGGACGGGTAGCGCGCCGGGACCGCGGGCGCGGCCGCCCGGACGTCGGTGGTGCGGTCCAGCAGCTCCTCGACCAGGACCCGCAGCTGCAGGCGCGCCAGCGGTGCGCCCGTGCAGGAGTGGATGCCCGTCCCGTACAGCAGGTTGTCCGCCGGGTCGCGGTCCAGGCGGAACTCGTCGGGGTCGCCGAACACTGCCTCGTCCCGGTCGGCCGAGGCCCACAGGAGCGTCACGCGCTCGCCCGCCCCGAGCCGGCGCCCCCCGATCTCGACGGGGCGCGTGGTCACCCGCCGGCTCGCCACGAGCGGCGGGGTGATGCGCAGCAGCTCGTCGTCGGCGGGCCCGACGTCGCCCGGGTGCGCCCGCAGGTGCCCCTGCACGCCGCCCCGGGTGGCGAGGTCGCAGACCAGGATCCCCACGGCGGCGGCGATCGTCCCGAGCTCGCCCGCCGTCCAGTTCCGCACGACGCTGACGATCTCCTCGTCCGTGAGCGGCCGCCCGTCGACCGTCTCGGTCAGCAGCTCGCTCATGACGTCGTCGGCGGGCTCGGCGCGCCGCTGCGCCAGGATGCCGCGCACGAACGCGTCGAACTCCGCGGCCACGGCGGCGGTGGCGGAGCGGTCGCCGGACAGCGTCGCGGCGTGGTTGCGCCGCGACCAGCCCTGCAGCGGCCCGTCGGCGCCCGCGGGCCACCCCATGAAGGCACTCTGGGCGCGCAGCGCGTACGGCTCGCCGAGGGCGGTCATCGCGTCGACGCCGGTCCCGCGGGGCAGCCCGTCGACGAGCTCGGCGGCGATGGCGCGCAGGGTCGGCTCGAGGCGGTCCATCCGCTCGGGGGTGAAGTAGTGCACGTTCACCGCCCGGTGCGCCGTGTGCTCGGGCGGGTCCATGCCGCTGGGCACGGACAGGTGCGCGGACACCCGGCTCGAGTAGGTCGCCGGGTCGCCGGCGGCGGCGACGACGTCGGCGTGCCGCAGCACCGACCAGCCGAGGTAGTCGCTGTGGGCGACCGGGCAGCGCGCGCGGAGCGCGTCGTACGCGGCCAGCTGGTCGTCGAGCACCTCGGGCGCCCGCGGGTCCTAGTCCGGGCCGCCGTGGGCCTCTGCCTCGGTCATCCGTCGAGACTAGCGACGGAAGTCCCGAGTTGCGCCTGCTGGCACCGTCAATAATCCGTGCATGCCGGCATCCCGAAGCGCGTCGCGTGCCCTGTCCTCCGCGACGCGGGTGGAGATCCTGCGTCTCCTCCAGGTCGCTCCCGGCCCCCTCGCCGTCCCGGACGTCGCCGCCGCCGTGGAGCGTCACGAGAACACCGTGCGGGAGCACCTGGACCGTCTCGTGGAGGCGAGGTTCGCGACCCGGTCCGTGGAGTCGCGGGGCACCCGTGGCCGCCCCCGGATCCTCTACGGCGCCGTGCGGCGGGCGGCCGGCGCGACCCTCGACGACCGCCTGCGCGAGGGGCTGACCAGGATCTTCCTCGAGGACCTGGGTGCGGCGGGGGACCCGGACGGCCGGGTCGACGGCGCGCTCGCCCCGGCGGCGGCCGACGACGAGCGGCGCCAGCTCGCCGCGCTCGAGGTCCACCTGGAGGACCTGGGGCTGGAGCCGGACCCGGCGCCGGGCGGACGCGCCGTGGCGCTGCGACCGTGCCCGTTCGTCGCGCTGGCGCGGGAGCGCACCGAGCTGACCTGCGCCGTGCACCTCGACGTCATCAAGGGCGTGCTGGACGCGGCCGGTGGCCCGCTCACGGCCGATCGCCTCGAGCCCTTCGTCCAGCCTCAGCGCTGCCTCCTGCACCTCGCGCCGCGCTGACGAGCGTCCCGGCCCCTCGCGCAGCGGGGAACCCTTCGCTAACGTCGGGCCCGATCGGGTTTTTCACGGGAGTGGCGGCGCCACCACCGGTCGCCCTGCGGCCAGACTGGCGCCGTCAGACACGGCAGGGGCCGTGCGAACCGGAGGAACGATGGTGACCGTGACGAAGGCCGACCTGGCCCGCTGGGATCCCGAGGACCCGGAGCGCTGGGACTCGCGCTTCGCGTGGCGGACGCTCTGGATCACGACCTACAACCTGACCCTCGCGTTCTGCGTCTGGTACCTGGTCAGCGCAGTCGCACCGCGCCTCAACGACATCGGGTTCGGGCTCACGACGTCGCAGCTGTACTGGCTCGTGGCCGTGCCCGGGCTCGCCGGCGGCACCATGCGGCTGATCTACATGTTCCTGCCGCCCATCGTCGGCACGCGCACGCTCGTCGGCGGCTCGGCGACGCTCCTGCTGCTGCCCATGCTGGGCTGGACGTTCGCGGTGCGCGACGCCGGCACCCCCTACGGCGTGCTGCTCCTGCTCGCGGCGGCGGCCGGCGTCGGGGGCGGCGCGTTCTCGGGCTTCATGCCCTCCACGAGCTACTTCTTCCCGCGCCGCATGGCGGGCACTGCGCTGGGCCTGCAGGCGGGCATCGGCAACTTCGGCGTGAGCCTCATCCAGTTCCTCACGCCCTGGGTGGTGGGCTTCGGCCTGCTCGGCACGGCGGCGCTCACGCCGCAGCAGACGGCGTCCGGCGGCAACCTCTGGCTGCACAACGCCGGCCTCGTCCTCGTGCCGTGGGTGGTGCTCGGCATGGTGCTCGCCGCCGTGTACCTGCGCCGCGTCCCGGTGGAGGCGAACTTCCGCCAGCAGCTCGACATCTTCCGCGAGCGGCACACCTGGTACATGACGGCGATCTACCTCATGACCTTCGGCGCCTTCTCCGGCTTCGCCGCCCAGCTCGGGCTCATCATCAAGAACGAGTACGGCGGGTTCGCCGACGCGCCCGACCCGCTCAAGTACGCCTTCCTCGGCCCGCTCGTGGGCTCGCTGACCCGCGCCGCCTGGGGCCCGTTGTGCGACCGCTTCGGGGGCGCCGTCTGGACGTTCGTCGCGGGCGTCGGCATGACCCTGAGCACGGTGTTCACGCTCTTCTTCCTCGACCCGACGTCGCGGGACCAGTTCGGCTGGTTCCTCGCCGGGATGCTCGCGATCTTCTTCTTCGCGGGCGTCGGCAACGCGGGCACGTTCAAGCAGATGCCGATGATCTTCCCCCGGCGCCAGGCCGGCGGCGTCATCGGGTTCACGTCCTCGATCGCGGCGTTCGGGCCGTTCCTCGTCGGGATCGCCCTGGCGAGCATCTCGCCTCGCGCGTTCTTCATCGGCGCGGTCGTGTACTTCGCGGCCTGCACCGTCCTGACCTGGGTGCAGTACGCGCGCCCCGGAGCCCCGCGCCCCAGCTGACCCACCCGCCGGAACGAAGGAGACCCGCGATGACGCAGACCCGCGACGAGCACGTGGCGCCCGGGCTCGACGGACCGGCGTCCGACGCGATCCTGCGTCTGGGCCGCCACCTGCGGCGCGGCGAGGTGTCGCCGGACCTGCGCACGCTGCACCAGGTGGGCGGGCGGGATGCCGACACCTTCTACCGGGACCGCTGGTCGCACGACAAGGTGGTGCGCTCCACCCACGGCGTGAACTGCACGGGCTCGTGCTCGTGGAAGGTCTACGTCAAGGACGGGATCATCACCTGGGAGTCGCAGCAGACCGACTACCCCAGCGTGGGCGCGGACCGGCCCGAGTACGAGCCGCGCGGCTGCCCGCGTGGGGCGGCGTTCAGCTGGTACACGTACTCGCCGACGCGCGTGCGCTACCCGTACGTGCGGGGCGTGCTGCTCGACATGTACCGCGCGGCCAAGGCGCGGACCGGCGACCCGGTCGCGGCCTGGGCGAGCATCGTGGACGACCCGGAGCTGTCGCGGCGCTACAAGCGGGCGCGCGGCAAGGGCGGCCTCGTGCGGGCTACCTGGGACGAGGCGGTCGAGATCGTCGCGGCCGCGCAGGTGCACACGATCCGTCGGTACGGGCCGGACCGGGTGGCGGGGTTCTCGCCGATTCCCGCCATGTCGATGGTCTCCCACGGCGTGGGAGCGCGGTACCACGCGCTCATCGGCGCCCCGATGCTGTCCTTCTACGACTGGTACGCCGACCTGCCCGTGGCCTCGCCGCAGGTCTTCGGCGACCAGACCGACGTCCCGGAGTCCGGTGACTGGTGGGACGCGGGCTACCTGGTGATGTGGGGCTCGAACCTACCGGTGACCCGGACGCCTGACGCCCACTGGATGGCGGAGGCGCGCTACCGGGGGCAGAAGGTCGTCGCCGTCTCGCCCGACTACGCCGACAACGTGAAGTTCGCCGACGAATGGCTCGCCGTCGCCCCCGGCACCGACGGCGCGCTCGCCATGGCCATGGGGCACGTGACCCTGAAGGAGTTCTTCGTCGACCGCGAGGTGCCCTACTTCGCCGACTACGTGAAGCGGTACACCGACCTGCCGTTCCTGGTCCGCCTCGAGGTGGACCAGGATGGCGTCTACCGGCCGGGCAAGTTCCTCACCGCGAGCGACCTGCCCGGCGCGGCGGCGAGGGTCGACAACGCCGCGTTCAAGACGGTCCTGTTCGACGCCCGGACGGACGCTCCGGTCGTGCCCGGCGGCTCGCTCGGGTTCCACTACGGGCCGGACGGCGCCGGGCGCTGGAACCTCGACCTCGGGGACGTGGAGCCGCTGCTCAGCGCGGGCGGCAGCGTCGGGCAGCCGCGGGGCGAGAGGGTCGAGCTCGACCTGCCACGCTTCGACACGCTCGACGGCTCCGCCGGAACCGTCCGGCGCGGCGTGCCCGTCCGCCGGGTGGGGGACCACGTGGTCACGACGGTCCTCGACCTGCTCCTCGCCCAGTACGGCGTCGGTCGCGACGGCCTTCCCGGCGCCTGGCCGACCGGCTACGACGACGCGACGCAGGGCTGCACGCCGGCCTGGCAGGAGCAGTTCACCGGGGTGCCCGCTGCGAAGGCCGAGCGCATCGGGCGCGAGTTCGCGGCCAACGCGGAGGAGTCGCGGGGCCGTTCGATGATCATCATGGGCGCGGGAACCAATCACTGGTTCCACTCCGACACCATCTACCGCGCCTTCCTGACGCTCACGACGCTCACCGGCTGCCAGGGCGTGAACGGCGGGGGGTGGGCCCACTACGTCGGCCAGGAGAAGGTGCGGCCGATCACCGGGTACTCCATGTATGCGACCGCCAACGACTGGGCCCGACCGCCGCGGACGATGATCCAGACGGCGTACTGGTACCTGCACACCGACCAGTTCCGGTACGACGCGTTCGGGGCGGACACGCTCGCCGCCGCGCACTCCGGCGGCCAGCTCGCCGGGAAGGCGACCGCCGACGTCATCGCCCAGTCCGCCCGGCTCGGCTGGATGCCGTCGTACCCGACGTTCGACCGCAACCCGCTCGACCTGGCCGACGACGCCGCCGCGGCGGGCGTGGGCGTGGACCAGTACGTGCCGGCGGAGCTCACCGCGGGCCGCCTCCGCTTCGCGGCACAGGACCCGGACGCCCCGGAGAACTTCCCGCGCGTGCTCACCATCTGGCGCGCGAACCTCCTCGGCAGCTCCGCCAAGGGCAACGAGTACTTCCTGCACCACCTGCTGGGCACCGACTCGAACCTGCGGGCCACCGAGGCGCCCCCGGAGGTCCGGCCGCGCGACGTCGTCTGGCACGACGAGGCACCCACCGGCAAGCTCGACATGCTCCTGTGCCTGGACTTCCGGATGACCAGCACGACCGTGTTCTCCGACGTCGTTCTGCCCGCGGCCACCTGGTACGAGAAGCACGACCTCAACACGACGGACATGCACCCGTTCGTGAACTCGTTCAGTCCCGCGATCGCGCCGCCGTGGCAGACGCGCACCGACTTCGACATCTTCCAGACGCTCGCCCGCCGGTTCAGCGAGCTGGCCGCCCGGCACCTCGGCGTCCGCCGCGACGTCGTCGCGACGCCCCTGCTGCACGACACACCCGACGAGCTCGCGACGCCGCACGGCCGGGTGCTCGACTGGGCGGCGGGGGAGTGCGAGCCGGTGCCGGGCAGGACGATGCCCCGCCTGACGGTCGTCGAGCGCGACTACGGCGCCGTCGCCGCCAAGATGGCGACGCTCGGGCCGCTCGTCGACACGCTCGGCCTGACCACGAAGGGCGTCACGTTCCAGGTCGATGCGGAGGTCGCCTACCTCGGCCGCAAGAATGGCATCGCGACCGGGACCGGCGGCAGCGTGGTCGAGGGCCGGCCGCTGCTGACCCGGGACACGCACGTGTGCGAGGCGATCCTCGCCCTCTCCGGGACGACGAACGGCCGGCTGGCCGTCCAGGGCTTCCACACGCTCGAGCAGCGGACGGGCACGCGGATGGCCGACCTCGCAGCGGAGCACGAGGGTAAGCAGATGACGTTCGCGGACACGCAGGCCGCGCCCGCGACGGTCATCACCTCGCCGGAGTGGTCGGGGACGGAGCACGGCGGCCGGCGGTACTCGCCGTTCACCGTCAACGTCGAGCGGCTCAAGCCCTGGCACACGCTGACCGGCCGCCAGCACTTCTACCTGGACCACGACTGGATGGCCGAGCTGGGCGAGGCGCTGCCCGTGTTCCGCCCACCCCTCAACATGCCCGCGCTGTTCGGCGAGACCGTGGTCGGCGACACCGCCGAGGTGGCGGGCACGGGCCAGCTCGGGGTGACCGTGCGGTACCTGACACCGCACAACAAGTGGTCGATCCACTCCGAGTACCAGGACAACCTGTTCATGCTCTCGTTGTCCCGCGGCGGACCGACCATCTGGATGTCCGACCGCGACGCCGCGAAGGTGGGCATCGCGGACAACGACTGGATCGAGGCCGTGAACCGCAACGGCGTCGTCGTCGCCCGCGCCGTCGTGTCGCACCGGATGCCCGAGGGCACCGTGTACATGCACCACGCGCAGGACCGGTTGATCGACGTACCGCTCTCGGAGACGACGGGTCGGCGGGGCGGCATCCACAACTCGCTGACGCGCCTGCTCATCAAGCCCAGCCACCTCATCGGTGGCTACGCCCAGCTGTCGTACGCGTTCAACTACCTCGGACCCACGGGCAACCAGCGGGACGAGGTGACCGTCATCCGGCGGCGGAGCCAGGAGGTGCAGTACTGATGCGCGTGATGGCCCAGATGGCGATGGTGATGAACCTCGACAAGTGCATCGGGTGCCACACGTGCTCGGTGACCTGCAAGCAGGCGTGGACGAACCGCACCGGCACCGAGTACGTGTGGTTCAACAACGTCGAGACGCGCCCCGGCCAGGGCTACCCGCGCACGTACGAGGACCAGGAGCGCTGGCAGGGCGGGTGGACGCTCAACAAGCGGGGGCGCCTTGAGCTCAAGGCCGGCGGCCGGCTGAAGAACCTCTTCACCATCTTCGCGAGCCCGAAGATGCCCTCGATCGACGAGTACTACGAGCCCTGGACGTACGACTACGAGAACCTGACGAACGCCCCGCTGCAGGAGCACACCCCCGTGGCCCGCCCGAAGTCGCTGATCAGCGGGCAGGACATGCAGGTGCGCTGGAGCGCGAACTGGGACGACGACCTGGGCGGCGCTCCGGCGCTCGCCACCGCGGACCCGGTGCTGGCGAAGGTCTCGGACAAGGTCAAGCTGGAGTTCGAGCAGACCTTCATGTTCTACCTGCCGCGCATCTGCGAGCACTGCCTCAACCCGTCGTGCGCGGCGTCGTGCCCGTCCGGGGCCATCTACAAGCGGGCGGAGGACGGCATCGTCCTGGTGGACCAGGACAAGTGCCGCGGTTGGCGCAAGTGCGTCACCGGCTGCCCGTACAAGAAGGTGTACTTCAACCACCGGACGGGCAAGGCCGAGAAGTGCACGTTCTGCTTCCCGCGCATCGAGGTCGGCCTGCCCACCGTGTGCTCCGAGACGTGCGTCGGCCGGCTGCGCTACATCGGCCTCGTCCTGTACGACGCCGACCGCGTCCTGGAGGCGGCCAGCGAGCCGGACGAGCGCAGGCTCCTGCAGGCGCAGCGCTCGGTGCTGCTCGACCCGGGCGATCCCGAGGTGCAGCGCGCCGCCGCCGAGTCCGGCATCCCGCGGGACTGGGTCGAGGCGGCCCAGCGCTCGCCGGTGTGGGCCCTCATCAGCCGCTTCGAGGTGGCGCTCCCGCTGCACCCCGAGTACCGGACGATGCCGATGGTCTGGTACATCCCGCCGCTCTCGCCGGTCGTGGACGTCGTCCGCGACACCGGCGAGGACGCCGAGGACCGCGGGAACCTGTTCGCCGCGATCGAGGCGCTGCGGATCCCCGTGGAGTACCTCGCCGAGCTGTTCACGGCCGGCGACGTCGCGCCGGTCACGTCCGTGCTGCAGCGCCTGGCGGCGATGCGCTCGTACATGCGGGACATCTCGATGGGCCGCGACGGCGACGCGGACATCCCGGCGTCGGTCGGCATGTCCGCGAGCGACATGGAGGCGATGTACCGGCTCCTCGCGCTGGCCAAGTACGACGAGCGGTACGTCATCCCGACGGCGCACGCCGAGCAGGCGCACAGCCTCGAGGAGCTCGCGACCGAGTGCGCCCTCGACTACGACGGCGGCCCGGGCATGGGTGGCTCGGGACCGTTCGGCGAGGGGTCGGGCCGCAACGACCCGATCGCCGTGGAGAACTTCCACATGCTGGCCCAGCGCCAGACGACGGACACGGTGGCGGACCCGGCCACCCGGAAGGCGCGGGTCAACCTCCTGAACTGGGACGGCAAGGGCGTCCCGCCCGGGCTCTTCCCCCCGCGGACGGACGGGCCGGACGACGGCGGCGCGCACCTGCGGCCGCCGGAGGACCCGAGCGACGGCGTCGTGCAGCCGAGGCCGGCGGGCGG
>JAEWYD010000036.1 GCA_023462275.1 Actinomycetes bacterium | reverse complement strand
CGCCCCCCCCCCCGGGCCCCTATCCCCCCACCCCCACGGCCGGACCGAGCGCGGGCGTCTGGTTTGTGCCCGCCGACGGCGCGCTGCCAACCTCATCGCATGGTGCAGGCGAACGGGATCTACTGGGACCGCAAGGCCGCGAGCTACGACCGCACGACGGCATTTCTCGAACGCCGCCTTCTCGCGCCGACGCGGGCGTGGATCGCGGACCGGGTCGGCGGGAGACCCTTGAGGTCGCCGTCGGCACCGGCGCGAACCTGCCGTACTACGCGCACCGCGTCGACGACCTCACTCTCGCCGACACGAGCCAGGCGATGCTCGGCATGGCCGCCGCACGCGCGCGCAAGCTGGGCAAGCCGGTAGACCTCGTCCTGGCCGACGCCGCCGACCTGGGCCTGCCGTCCGGCGCGTTCGACACCGTGGTCTGCACGTACGCGATGTGCTGCGTCGACAACGAGCTCGCCGTCCTGCGCGAGCTCCGGCGCGTGCTGAGGCCGGGCGGCACGTTGCTCGTGGCGGACCACGTCGAGTCGTCAGCCCGGCTGGGCCGAGGAGTTCAGAGGCTCCTCGACGGGATCACTCCCGACGAGGCCCGCGAGCACCATCGGCGCCGGCCCGTCCTCCACGTGCCGGACGCCGGGATGCGCGTCGTCGAGACCACGGCGTCGCGCTGGCGGCTGGTCGAGGGGTTTGCGGCGACGCCTGCGTGATGCGGATCGAGCGACGCTGATCCTCCGAGGAGCGCTCACGCCGCACGTAGCGGCGTGAGCCTGGGCTCCCCCTGAGGCTCCCCTGCACGCAAGAGGCCCGCCCCGCCGAAGCGGTGCGGGCCTCTTGCGTGCTCTTTCACTGTCGGGATGGCGGGATTTGAACCCACGACCCCTTGACCCCCAGGCTCCCCTGGACGGTCAGCCCGGGTGGCATCGGAGTGCGTTCGCGCAGGTCAGCATCCATGTCAGTCCGGGACCGTCCGTCTTTGCCCACGCCCGTTAGGCCTACTTAGGCTTACCGATAGGCGGACCGCTGAGGCCGCCTGGAGGGGCGGCGGGCGATGCCACGACAGCGACGGGAGCGCGGCGAGGGCGCCGTCTACTACTCCAAGACGCGCCGCCGCTGGGTCGGCCAGATCGACGCCGGTACGGACGCCAACGGGGCCCGCATACGTCCGCTCGTCGTCGCACGCACTCGCGACGAGGCCCGCACGCGGCTCGCGGAGCTCCGGGAGGCTCGGGACAAGGGCATCGACGTCCGGTCTCGCCACGTGACCTTCGATGAGGTGGCCGACCTCTGGCTCTCCCGGGACATCGCGGGGCACGTCTCCGAGGAGACGCTCTCCAACTACGCGTCTCTGCTGCATGGCCGGATCTCGCGGGCCATCGGCGGAACCTCGGTCGTGCAGTTGCGCGCCACCGACGTCGAGAAGATGCTCCTCCAGCTCCAGGAACTCGGCCGCTCGGCACGCTACATGCGGCTCGCTCGGAACCTGACTGAGCGGGTGCTGGACTACGCCGTCCGCCGCGACATCGTCGACCGCAACGTCGCCGCGAAGGTCCGCGCCCCGGCAGGCCCGACCGCGGAGCGCTACGGGCTCACGGTCAAGCAGGCGCGTCGACTCCTCAAGGTCTCTGCGGACGATCGGCTGGGCAACCTCGTAACGATCTCCCTCCTCCTTGGGCTGCGTCCCGGGGAGGCGGCCGGCCTGACGTGGGATCAGGTGAAGCTCAAGGGCAAGCGCCCGACGATCACCGTGGCTGCGAGCCTCCGACGCACCCCGATGGGCGCCCTGGTACTCGTGCAGCCCAAGACGCGGACGAGCCGCCGCACGCTGGAGATCCCTCCCCCGGTCGTCGCGGCGCTCAAGGCCCAGCGCGCCCAGCAGAAGGCCGAGCACGCCGTGGCTGAGCGCGCGTGGCACAACTCCCTGAACCTGGTCTTCACGACAGAGGTCGGGACACCGCTCGACCCGTCCAACGTCCGGCGCACCTACGCGCGACTCGCGCGGGCGGCTGGGCTCGAGCACCTCCACCCCCACATGCTCAGGCACGCCGCCGCAAGCCTGCTGTCGGCCGCCGGCGTACCGATCGAGGACATCTCCGACACCCTCGGACACCGGTCAGTCGCCGTCACGGCAGAGGTCTACCGGCACCCGATCGCACCGGTTCGCTCCGGTCACATGGCGGCCATGAACCAGCTGTTGCCGACGCGGCCTAGCCCAACGCAGCACTGACAGCGCTCGCTGCAGAGCCCGTCTTGACCGCACCAGTGCTCGCGCACCGCGTCCTCAGTCGACCACCAGCGCGCCGAGGTCTTCGATCACGTCCGGCGTGTCGGCATCCTCCGGGTCGACGACGTCGACGCGGTCGATCGTCACCGTCACGCCGTGCGTGGCCTGCAACGACCGGACCGCCTGCATCAGGCTGAGCTTGGAGAAGAACGGCAGCCAGTCGGTGCCGCTCCGGGTGGAGTTGGCGAGCACCACGTAGCTGACCGTGAACCTCTCGCGATCAGGAACCGAGTATCGCGACGGAACAACCCCGTCCCAGCCCGCCCTGTTGCCGGCCTGTTCCTTGATGAGCTCGCGCACGCGGTCGCGGAAGGCGCCGTCAAGCAGCATCGTCGTCATCGACACCACCCCCTGGGAGAACAGGTGGCTAAGGGTGGATGAGCGGGACTTGCGCTTGACGTGAAGGAGCGTCCCGTCGTTGACGAGGACGTCGCACACTTCAAGCGAGGACGTCGCGCCTTGGGCGGTCACCAGCTGCGCGTCCAGGCACAGCCGGTTCTGCGGGTCCACCCCGGCGAGCCGACGGTTGTAGTCCGCCTCCTTTTCGGCCGTGAATGCCGCGGGGAGTTCGATCGAGGCGTGACCCAGGCTTGCGGCGTACTGGTCGACCTGTCCGGCGAGGGTGTCACTGATCTTGAACCAGCGACCCTCGATCAACGCGAAGAGGCCCTCCGTCGTCCGCTGCTCGCTGACGAGGCATTGATACAGCGACCAGCGGCTGTCCCAGTTCGTCGAGCGAGCGAACTTCACCTGGACCTTCCGCTGCTTGAGCGTCTGCAAGGTCAGGTCGCCAAGTCGGGGCACCACGTCCAAGTACGCGTCGAGGTCGAGGTCGTCGTACTCGGTGTCCCGGGTCCCGGTGATCTTGAACGCGTCGACCTCGCCCCAGTCGAGGACGTCCGGCATCGCGAGGTGGGTGTTCCCGGTGTCCCGCGTCTTCAACTGACCCAGTAGCAGATCGTCGAGCTCGTCGATTGTGGCCGCGTCTACAACGATCGACAGGTCGTCGACCCACGCAAAGTGCTTCTTGTACGTCTCAGCGGAGTACGCGGCCAGAAGATCCCGACACACCGCGTTGAGGCCGCCGACCGCCGTGCCGATATTCAGCACGACCGAGTCGGCCCCGGAAACCCGCTTGCCCAACTTGTCGTCCCTGGGCTCGCCGGTGACGGCGCGCAGGATGTCGCGAACCACGTCGACTTCGAAGGTCGACAGGGTCGTGCTCCGACTCGCCTGGGTGTTCTTCGCAACCACCATGTCCTCGAACGTCTTGGTGTCGAGGCTGCGAATCTGGGCCGGGTCGATGGTGTTCAACACGGCCTTGAGACCGAACTGTCTGACGATCTTCGACTGGTCCATTAGCCCGCGCCCGTACCCGAACGTGAGCGCGAAGAACCTCTCGTCGCACCTGAGGACCAACAACCCGGAGGACGACGCCGTCCGCAGCGTCGGCGGCTCGCTCAGCGCAGGAGCAATGAACGCCATCCAGTCCGGGGCGCCGCCGTTCTTCGCCTGCCAGTAGAACCGACCGTCCAGGCCTACGTCTGCGGTCAGAGCTACCTCGTTCGGACGCGCCTCATCGTCGATCGCGTCGGAGAAGTCGTCGACGTCCTGGAGGAGGAACACCGTAAGCCGCTGGCGCGTGGCGTCGGCCATCGCGACCCCCTCGTGGGTCCTGGTGGGCGAATGGTCCGGGGATCTCTCCGGGTCGCACCTCAGCCTATGGACACGCAAGGGAGCATGGGGGCGGTTTCCCGGAAGGGCTCTTCGACACCGGCACCCCGTGCGGCGAGCGCTTACGCCGCTTCACTCGTCGCGATGACGCAGCCGATGACGACTCTCGAAGCCACGGATCGTCATCGTTTCGGCTATCGCTTCCGCCAAGAGTGGACAGTCTTCGACAAGGAGGTGGTCCCGATGACCAGCGCCAGTCCCCTTCGTCTGATCTCGACCAGCACTGAGCCGCGGCGTCGGCGCGTCCGTGAGGTGGAGCAACCGGTGATCAACATCACGCTGCAGGCCGACGAGCGTCGGGTCTTCAGCGTCACCGAAGCGGCGGCGGTCCTTGGGATCGGCCGCAGCAAGCTGTACGAGTTCATCGCCGTCGGCGAGCTCCGCACGATCCACATCGGACGTCTCTGCAAGGTGCCCGTCGACGCGATCGACGAGTTCCTTGCGACACGGCCGTCGACGCCCCATCGGCCGGGCGCATGAGCAAGCGAGCGCCGTAGCGCCGGCCGAGCTCAACTTCGATCTCATCGAGGACGATGCAGCTAGCGAGGAGCTGCAGCGTCCGGGCGCACCGCCCGCCCAGCTGGGATCGGGGGAAGAGTGGCACGCACGCGCCGCGTGGTACCAGACCCGAATCAACCGGATCTCTTCACGGGGGGACCCTCGAACCTCGGGCTGCGTTTCCGGCTGGCTCGACAGGACTGGCCTCCGCCTGCTCGCCTTCCGGTGAACCACGCGAACTCCGACGTCCACTCCGTCGTCTGGCGGGACCTGCTCACAGCGCGGGCTCCGCTCGTTGTCGCCGGCTACGCGTCGCTGGAGAACATCGTCGCTCTGGTGGCCGCGCGGGAGGACTCGGTGGCCGAGCGACCGCCCCTGCGCATCCTGCTCGGGAGCGAGCCGTTCGTCCGAGACCGGCCGCGATTCGGCTCCGCCACAGCCACGTTCACCGAGGAAGTGCGGCACTACTGGACCGAGGAACAAGGGATCTCCCTCGCCCTGTCGGCGAAGGTCGTCCAGACCATCGAGGCAAGTCAAGCGGGCCGGATGCAGGTGCGCTTCGTACCTGGCGCCACACGGATGCACGCCAAGATCTACCTCGGCGACTCCGCCGCGACAGTCGGGTCCAGCAACTTCACCCTTACCGGCATGCATCACCAGCTCGAGGCGAACGTGCGCTTCCGTCCCGGCGAGGACGGGGATCGTTTCGCCGAAGTCGCCGGCGCAGCCACCAACTACTGGGAAGTCGGCGAGCCGTGGGACGAGGAGTTTCGGGCGCTCCTCCATGGACTCCTGCGCTTTGTCCCTTGGCGCGAGGCGCTGGCACGGGCGTGTGCGGACCTGCTCGAGGGTCAGTGGGCAGCCCGGTACCTCCCCTCTGACGGCCCGGCGACCGAGCTTTGGCCATCACAGGTTGCCGGCATCGCCGAGGCGATGTGGATCGTCGAGAGCGTCGGAAGCGTCCTCGTAGCCGACGCCACAGGCTCCGGCAAGACCCGAATGGGAGCTCACCTGACCAGGGCCGTCCGCGACCGGCTCTGGAGCACTGGGCGCGTCCGGCGCGACTTGACAGTCCTCGTCTGCCCGCCGGCCGTTGAGACGCAGTGGGCCCGCGAGGCGACGTTCTGCGGGCTCAGCCTTCTGACCGTGTCACAGGGGCTGCTGAGCCGCACGGCAGCCAGTGGTGCTCGTGTCGAAGACGCCCAGGTCGCTCGCGCGCAAGTCCTTGCTATCGACGAGGCGCACAACTTCCTGAGCACGGCCTCGAACCGAACCGCGAAGGTGCGCGAGTCGGGCGCCGATCACGTCTTGATGTTCACGGCGACACCGATCAATCGGGGGACGCAGGACTTGCTGGCCCTGGTCGACCTCCTCGGGGCCGACAACTTCTCCGACGAGACGCTGCGTGACGTGGACCCCGTCGCTGTTGACGTGGACCCCGTCGCTGTTGACGGGTCAGGTCGCTGCGGTTTGTAGGTCGGGGTCGGCCCAGGCGCGGGCGACCTCGGTGGGGGTGCGGTAGCCGAGCCCGGAGTGGGGCCGGTGGTGGTAGGTGTCGATGTAGGTCGCGATCGCGGTGCGGGCGTCTTCGATGGTCTCCCATTCGGTGCGCCAGGCGCAGCGTTTCTTGAACTGGCCGAACCAGGACTCGATGAACGCCTGGGACTCGGGGTCGCGGTAGCCGCCGCGGCGGTGGGTGATCCCGCGGGCGGACAGGTGCTTGCGGAAGTCCCGCGAGGTGAACTGCGAGCCGTTGTCGGTCCCCAACGTCAACTGCTCGGGGACGATGCCGTGGGCCATGATCGCGGCCTCGACGCAGCCGATCGCCTCCGCGGACCGTGTGCGGACGTCGACCGTCCAGCCGGCGACACGTCGGGTGCAGCAGTCCACGATCACGTGCAGGTAGACCCACCCGTGCGCGGCGGTCCAGACCTTGGTCATGTCCATGTGCCACAGCTCGTTCGGGCGGGTGACCCGGAAGTAGCCCGGGCGGCGGCGCCGGTCGGTGTTCCGCGACCGTTGCAGCAGCCCGTGGGCGCGCATCACCCGCTGGACGCGCTTGCGGTTCACCGGGACACCGAGCTCACGGGAAGCCAGGGCGGCGACCATCCGGGTCCCGTCGACGGGGTTCGCGCGGGCGACCTCGACGATCGCCGCGTCCCCTGGCCGCCCGCGGCCAGGGCCGGCGCCGGCGGGGCGTCGGCGGGGCGGCCGGTAGAGGGCCTGCCGGGAGACCTGCGCGACGCGCGCCACGACAGCTGGTCTGCGCCCGGTGGCGACCACGGCGCGGGCTCTGGACACCCGGGTGCTCACGTCCAGTCCCGCGAGAGTTCCCCCGCGACGTCCAGCTCATACGTCTTGCGGCCCAGCGACCGCTCCAGCGAGGCGACCTTCTTCTTCAGCTCAGTGATCTCGGCGTGCTCCGGGCTGCGGGTCTGCGGGTTCGCCAGCGCCGCCTTGCCGCCCTCGAGCAGCTTGTCCCGCCAGGAGTAGTACAAGGTCTCGGCGATCTCGTACTCGCGGCACACGTCCCGCACCGAACGGTCCCCGCGCAGGCCGGCCAGCACGACCTCGGCCTTCTGCTCGACCGTGAACTGCCGGTACTTCCTCTTCTCGCTCATCAGCCCTCCCATGGGCATCAAGAGCGACCATCCTCCCCAAGCCCGGCGGGCTCGGGAAGTGTCAACCACCCGACGGGGTCCTCGTCACTGCGCATCCTCGATGGCCTGGCCAAGCGGGGCAACGAGGCGCCGCTCTCCGATGACGACCGCTCGCGGGTCCGCGAGGAGATCCAGCGGTTCACCGTCCGGCGCACGAAGGCCCGTCTCAACGCGCTCGTCGACCGCGAGCCAGCCCTGTACAAGCACCCGGTGACTGGGCGCCCCTGCCGCTATCCAGAGCACGTCATGAAGACGTACCCCACGGGAGAGTCAGCCTCGGATGAGAGGTGCGCCGAGGAGATCCGGGTGCTCGTGACGAGGCTGCGCGGGGTCACTCTGCTCGGCGACAACCTGGCGGTACCGCCGGCCCTACGACGCGACTACACCGACGAGCGCTGGCTAGAGCTTCGCCTCGGTGCTGCTCGAGGCCTCGCGGCCCACAACGTCCTCTCTTCCATGCGTTCGTCAAAGGCCGCACTGCTCGAGCACCTCATCGGTACCAAGGCGGCGATCGCCGAGCTCAGCTTGGCGGCGCTGAGCAAGCCCCAGCCTTCGGGAGACCAGCTTGCGCGCGTCGCCGCGATCCTGAAGCGGGGCAAGCCCACGAGCGGGCTGTCGTGCGACCTCCCGGTGTGGCTCGCTGACGACGCGGCGTGGCTCGACGCGTGCCGCCAGGAAGAGCACGTGTACCGGGAGATCCTGGAGGCAGCGCGCGCACTGAGCACCCTGCGCGAGTTTGCGAAGGCGGACAAGATCCGGCGGCTGACCTCTCGCAAACACGCTCGTGTCCTCGCCTTCGACCACCACCCGATCACGCTCGCGGTCATCGCGTCGCACCTAGAAGGCTCCGCCGTGCCGGTGACGGTCGCCACCGGTGGCGACACCAGGGGCCGGCGCGAGATGTTGGAGCGCTTCGCTCGAGACTCGACTACAGGCGGCATCGGCCTGTGCTCCGACGCGATGAACGAAGGGATCAACCTTCAAGGGGCCAGCGCCGTGGTCCAGCTCGACATGCCGACCACGTTGCGCGTGGCCGAGCAACGAGTCGGGCGGGTCGATCGGATGGACAGCGTCCACGCCCGGATCGAGGTGTGGTGGCCGGACGACGGGCCGGCGTTCGCGACACACGCCAATGAGTTGCTTGTCGCCCGCAACGCCGAGTCGTCGGCCCTGCTTGGGTCCAACCTCCCGGTCCCCGACTTCGTCGCCTCGACCGAAGCGGTCGTTCGGGCGGAGGACTTCATCCGGGCCGATCAAGACGAGCGGACCGCGACTTGGGACGGGATTCACGACGCCCTTGAACCCGTCCGCCGCCTCGTCGATGGACCTGACGCGCTGCTCACGCCGGCCGAGTACGAGCTACATCGCGGGACTACCCATCGCGTGCTTGCCCGAATCAGTCCAGTCCGCACGAGGACGGCATGGGCATTCCTCGCGATCGCGGGCACGAAGCATGGTGCTCCACGCTGGATGCTGCTGGAAGCTGACAGCCCTGATCCCAGCGTGGGCGTCGACGTCGTCGCGACACGTCTCCGGGAGCTTCTCGCTGAGGATCCGCCTGACCGGAAGTTCGACGAGGAGTCCGAGCACCTCCTGATCCGCTTCCTCGAACGTGCCCGCATCGCGGAAGTGGCACTGCTCCCCCGCCGCACCCAGCGTGCGCTGACTCAGATGGCGATGTCTTGCCGACACTGGCGGAATGATGCGCGGCACCGCGGCGAGTTCGAGCTGGCGGACCGCTGGGACAGACTGGCCCAGCTCGCCGTCGCGGATCCGCACGAGGATCGCGGCGAAGCCGTCGATCTATACCAGGTGGCCGATGCATGGCTGCACCTCGTGCGACCGCTCCGCGACGACTACCGCAGGAAGCATCGCCGCCGGCGATACGTGACGTTGTCCGACCTCGACGACGCGTTGCGCACCACATCACTACCGATCGTCGAGATCGAAGGTGCGCTGAGCCAGCTGGAGTACGTCGAACCCATCGACCGCCGAATCTCGGCCTGCATCCTGGGAGTGCCCGGCGAGGCCGAGTGACGCCTCGCACTGGCGTACGTCGGCTTCAGGCGGTGGGCCCGCGGAAGAGTCGCTGTGAGCGACGCGGACGGGGCAGGCACCTCGGCGCAGAGGTGGCTCTCAGTGTGTTGCAGCGTGCTCTCGACCGCGAGCGGTTGAATGAGGTCCGGTCGACGTGTCGCGAATAGCTAGGGGGCTGGGTGGGTCTGCTGTCGGTGTGGTTGACACCTGTTGTGGTTGATCATGCTGCGGTTCGGGCGGCTTGTGGGGCGAAGGCGAGCTCGTACTCGACCGGGGTGAGTTTGCCCAGGGCGCGTTGACGGCGGCGG
>JAEWYD010000035.1 GCA_023462275.1 Actinomycetes bacterium | reverse complement strand
GGGGTCGTCGTCCACGGGGCCCGGGACGACGCCGACCGCCGTGAACTCGTCGTCGCCCGTGCGACCCAGGTCCCAGCCCACGGGCAGTGCGCGCATGAGCGCCGCCGCGGCCGCCACGAGGACGCCGTCGCCCACGGCGTCGCCGAGGTGCGCGTTGAGGCGCCGGAACCCGGCCACGTCGACCGCCACCAGGGCCACCCGGTGCGGCGTGCCGGCCGCCGCCCGGCACCGCTCCCGGAGCTGGTGCAGCAGGTACGCACGGTTCGCCAGGGCCGTGAGCCCGTCGTTCAGCGACCCGACGGCCAGGAGCGTCGAGAGTGACAGCACGAGCTCGGTGGCCGAGACGACGCGCCACTCCGCCGCGCTGACCAGGACGTCGTCGAAGCGGCGCTGGGGGTCCCGGTCCATCGCCGCCAGGGCCACCCGCAGGACCCCCGCGTCCGGCGGCGCGACCAAGGGGCGCCAGTCCGCGACGTCCTCGACGGTGCGGCGTGCCAGCAGCGCGCGCCCGAACCCGAGCCGCCCGGCGAGCGCGCTGTGGAACCTGGCGCGCGTCAGGAGGCCGACCTCGTCGCCGCGACGCACGGCGACCCGTGCCAGGTGCGGCGACCGGAACGCCCGCTCGAGGCGGCCCACGGGGGTGTCGTGGTCGAGCACGTCGACCGGCTCGGCGAGGTGGCCGACGACCGTGGCCATCGTCGAGCCGGCCGCGGTGACGCGCGGGAGGCGCTGGCTGAGCAGAGGCAGGTCGGTCATCACGGCGCCCATGCTGGCGCCCCCGACCGGGCCGAAGCGGCCAGGTGCGCCACCTGTCACGCGATGTTCGCCGAGAGTTCGTCAGGCGCCAGGACATTCCGGGCGCCCACGGCGTCCGCGTCCGCCTCGAGAGCCACCGCCGGAGCGCCCGGCCGCATCTGCCACCACACGGTCACGGCGCCGAGCACCATGACCACCGCCGCGACGACCAGCGCCAGGTGCAGGCCGTCGGTGAACGACAGCGCCACCGCCGCGGAGATGGCGTGCGGGACGTCGGCCGCCGGGGCCAGCCCGCCCGCGCCGCCCGCGGTCGCCGTGTCGACGACGCGCTGCGCGACGTCGTCGGGCACGCCGGCGCTCGCGAGCCGGCCCGGCAGGACCGCGCCCAGGTGCGCGGTGATGAGCGAGCCCATGATCGCGATGCCGGCCACGCCGCCCAGCTCGCGCGTGGCGTTGGTGGTCGCCGATGCCATGCCGGCCTTGCGGGCGGGGACCCGCTCGATGACCGAGATGGAGATCGGCCCGAAGGAGAGCCCCATGCCGAAGCCGATCAGCGGCAGGGTCCACCAGAAGTCCCCGTAGCTGGCGTCCGCGCCCGCCCGGGCGAGGATCGACACGCCCGCCGCGCACATCAGCAGCCCGGCTCCCAGGGGCACGCGGGAGCCGTACCGCACCGCGAGCCGGCTGGCGAGCGGCGCGGCGACCATGATCACGCCGGTCGACGGCAGCGACGCGAACCCCGCGAACGCCGCCGAGTACCCGAGCACCGACTGCATGTAGAGACCCAGGTAGCTCAGCACGCCGAACATCCCGAAGCTCACCACCAGCCCGGCGAGCGAGGCGCCCGCGAAGACGCGGTCGGCGAAGAGCCGGACGTCGAGCATCGGGTGCGAGGCGCGCAGCTCCACCGGCACGAAGAGCGCCAGGCCGACGACGGCGAGCGCGGCGCCCGTGAGGACCTCGGGCGACGTCCAGCCGCGGCTGGGCGCCTCGATCAGCGCGTACACGGCGCCCGCGACGCCCGCGGTGCCCAGCACCTGGCCGAGCAGGTCGAGCCGGCCCGGGCGCCCGGCATCGTGCGGCAGGACCCGCACCGCCATGACCAGGGCGACCACGCCGACCGGGACGTTGATCCAGAACGCGCTCGACCAGCCGAACGCTGTCACGAGCGGACCGCCGATGGCCGGGCCGAGAGCCAGGCCGAGCGCGGAGACGCCGCTCCACGTGCCGATCGCCCGGGCGCGCTCCTGGGGGTCGTGGTACGTGGCGCGCAGGATGGCGAGCGACTGCGGCGTCAGGAAGGCGGCGCCGACGCCCTGGAGGACGCGGCCGGCGACGAGGACGCCGAGGGAGCCGGCCAGGGCGCACACGATCGAGCCGCCGGTGAACAGCGCGAGGCCGGTGACGAACAGGCGACGCCGGCCGAGGCGGTCGCCGAGCGTGCCGCTGAGCAGCAGCAGCGAGGCGTAGACGAGCGAGTAGCCCTCCATGACCCACTGCAGGCCGGTCATCCCGGCGCCGAGGTCGGCGGAGATGCTGGGGAGGGCGTTGCCGACGACGACGTTGTCGAGCATCGCCATGAAGAGGGCGAGGCAGAGGGTCGCGAGGACGAGGGTGCGGTGCCGGCGGTCTAGCGGCGTCGGCGCCGGGCGGGCGAGGTCGGTGTGCATGACTGGCCTAACGACGTTAGGGAATGATCTAACGACGTTAGGTAATCACTAACGGTGTTAGATTGCAAGGGGTTCGGAAGGAGGGCGGCGATGGCGCCGAGAGACGAGGCCGGGCGGCCGCGGGGAGCCGGCGAGCGTGCCGGCCGTGAGGCGTGGCGCGCGGCCCGGGAGGCTGCCCACGAC